>JAHECG010000002.1:30572-116088 GCA_024641855.1 Betaproteobacteria bacterium
GTTGCTTCGACTGTCGCCCGATCTGGCTTGCTACGCACAGACATGTAGCCGGTTAATTGGCCGTTCTCAAAGATGGGCGTGGCATTCGCTTCCACCCAATAGAAATCGCCATTTTTGCAGCGGTTTTTTACTAGCCCAGTCCAAGGACGTCCAGCCTTAAGTGTTATCCACAGATCGGCAAAGGCTTCCTCTGGCATATCCGGGTGGCGCACCAGGTTATGCGGCGCACCAATCAATTCATGTTCGGTAAATCCACTAATCCGAATGAAGTCCTGATTGACGTAGGTGATCTGGCCTTTAAGATCCGTTTTTGAAACAATGGAGTCTCCCGCCTTGAGCTCATATTCAACATTGGTAACCGGCATATTGGTGCGCATTTTCGTTTCCCTCCTTAAGCAGCGAGTACTTCGACTAGCGCCATGTCGCTGCTGCTCATGAGGCGCTCAATATCAGCCAGGATGATCATGCGATCATCCAAGGTGCCCAGTCCCAGGATGTACTGGGTATCGAGACCAGCACCAAATTCCGGTGCCGGCTTGATTTGTTCGGAGGTCAGTGAAATCACATCCGAGACGCCGTCCACGACCATGCCGACGACACGGTTGGCGACATTCAGAATAATCACCACCGTGAGTTCATCGTAAGTGACATTGCCTAAGTTGAATTTGATGCGCATATCGACGATCGGTACGATAATGCCGCGCAAGTTGATTACCCCTTTGATAAATTCAGGGGTATTTGCCAAGACGGTAACCGCGTCATAGCCGCGAATCTCCTGTACCTTGAGAATATCGATACCGTATTCTTCCTTACCCAGCGTGAAGGACAAGAATTCGTTATTTGTCATCACATCGGCACTTGCTGCTTCTTGCGTTGCTTGCATCTCTATACCCCTTTTCAAGTCCTTGTCACTTCAAAATGTGGCGCATCATGACTGCTTCATGCGTAGTTACTATTGGTTGATGCGCACCAGCGCCGCCACATCCAAAATCATCGCTACGCGTCCATCACCCATAATCGTTGCGCCCGACACGTAAGGTACTTTGCGGTAGTTGGCTTCCAAACTCTTCAGTACAACTTGATGTTGCCCCACCAACTCATCTACGAATAACGCTACTTTCTTGCCATCCGCTTCCAGCAATACCAAAATACCCCGCTCTGGTTCAATGATGTCGGTTGAAATTCTGAAAACTTTATGCAAAGCAACTAATGGTAGATAAGCCCCACGCACTTGCACCACCGTGCCCTGTCCGCTCACCGTTTTAATTTCGGTGGACGCCGGTTGTAAGGATTCAGAAATAAAGGTCAGCGGAATGATAAATATTTGGTTACCGACAGAGATCGACATTCCATCCAAAATGGCTAGCGTTAACGGTAAACGAATCGAAATCGTGGAACCAAAACCCGTTTCGGAGCTAATCTCGACCTGTCCACCCATTTCGTGGATATTGCGTTTGACCACATCCATGCCGACACCACGACCAGAAACATCCGTGACAACATCTGCGGTGGAAAATCCAGGGGCGAAAATAAGCTGCCAGACTTCTTGATCCGTCATGCTGTCATTGACCGGCAAACCACGTTCCTTAGCCTTACTCAAAATTTTGACGCGGTTTAGTCCTGCGCCATTATCTTTAACTTCTATAATGATGTTGCTGCCCTGATGGAAAGCCCGCAAGGTGATTGTTCCCTTTGGATCTTTGCCAGCAGCTTCGCGCACATCCGGCGCCTCGATACCATGGTCGATACTATTGCGGACTAAATGCGTCAAAGGATCGGATAGTTTTTCGATCAACCCTTTGTCCAGCTCAGTGCCCTCGCCGACCGTTTTGAGTTCAATCTTTTTATTCAATTTGCTGGCCAAGTCGCGCACGACGCGTGGGAAGCGACTAAATACAAAACCAATCGGCATCATACGAATCGACATGATCGACTCTTGTAAATCACGGGTGTTACGTTCTAATTGCCCCATTCCGTTCAACAAATGTTCATGCAACACAGGGTCAAGGTCGCCTGCGGTTTGCGCTAACATTGCTTGCGTGATGACCAACTCACCGACCAAGTTGATCAATAGATCCACTTTATCGGTATTCACACGAATCGTACTTGCATCGGCTTGGGAAGTGGCGCCAGCCTTATCTGTCTCGCGACGGCCTGTTTTCACTTCTGCCGCTGCAGATACCGGTGATTTACTTGGGCTAGGCTTACTGACAGGAGTCGTTTCGACTTGAGGTGTTTCTATCTCGGTAAAAAAACCATAACTAGAATCTTCTTCAGCGGGTGGCGCTGCGACATCGGTAAAAAATCCATAGCTAGAATCGTCTTCAACTTTAGGGCTATCCATATCACCAAAAAAACCATAACTCGCATCATCGCTGGTCGCGTCGGTGAATAATTGAATGTGCAATTTTTCCGGCTGCACAAAAAATGCAAAGGTATCTTTTAATTCGGCTTCAGTAACAGCGGTCGTCAGCGTTAAATTCCACAAAGGCGGTACTTTTCCAGCACCATTTTCAATGATTTCAAGCTGCCCCATGTTGCCAAGCTCTGCCAACAGATTATCAAGTTCAATCCCCTCATCCGGGGTAAATTCGATTTTGTAACAAACACCTGGACTGGCGGGAACAATGTCTACCGGCGCCACGTCTTGCGCTGTTAGTTGCGGTTTGCCATGAGCCGGTTTTGATCCGCTCAATTCGTCCAGTTTTTGACAAACATCGGTCACAATGCTTTCGTCAACATCGCCACCGTTTTGGTGTGCTTCCATTTGGGTTCTTAAAACATCACCGGCTTGCAAGAAGACATCGATCATTTCATTGCGCAATTCCAATTCCTCTTTGCGCAACTTGTCCAGCAACGTTTCCAACACATGCGTGACCGACGTCATATCGTTGAAGCCAAATGTTCCTGCGCCACCTTTTATCGAATGCGCTGCACGGAAAATCGCGTTCAAGTCGTCTATGCTGGGCGAATTCACATCCATCCCGAGCAATAAGCTTTCCATGGCGCCCAAGTGTTCTGCGACTTCTTCAAAAAACACTTGATAAAATTGACTCATGTCAACGGTCATGGTGCGCCTTTAAAAAATTGGGAGTAATCGAGAAGAGAAACATTAAATGCGTTAACCGATGACTTTTTTAACAACATCCAACAATTTTTGCGGATCGAAAGGTTTGACTAACCAACCCGTAGCACCGGCGGCTTTGCCTTTCGCTTTCATGTCATCACCCGCTTCGGTGGTGAGCATCAATATCGGGGTGCTTTTATATTGGGGTAATCCACGCAAATTCTTAATCAGCGTCAGACCATCCATTTTTGGCATGTTCTGATCCGTGAGAATCAAATTAATGGATTTGGCCTTGGCTTTGTCCAGTCCATCTTGACCGTCTACCGCTTCCACTACGTCATACCCGGCGCCTTTTAAAGTAAAAGCAACCATTTGGCGAATGGATGTCGAGTCGTCAACTGCGAGGATTGTTTTTGCCATTTCTTTGTCCTTAAATTCAGGGCCGTTATTCACAATGAAGCTGCGCCCGGCGCTTCACTATCCAATACCAGAGCTAGTAGCTCAGGTTATCGGTACGGACTGGACTAGACTTTAGTTATTTTTTTCAAGCTTTTTGTAAATCAGGGCCGCTATAGGATTTAAAGCTGATCGGTAAAAGTATTTCTGATAAGCCATAAAAATCATGAAGCTAATAGGGGTATTGCGGGACAAGAGAAAAACTGGAAAAAACGAAAGCGGTGGAATTGAGCTTAATTAGACTCGGATTTCAAGATATCCAAAAATGACAATAGCAACGCATCGCAAGACTGTGCGCGGCTACTAAAACTTTCCGCCATGACACCAGCGCGTGCCGACTCAAACATCGTATTCATGGCGACAAGGCGCGCAAAAAAAGCACGCTCTTCATGAGACGTCGGGCTGGAAACTGATGAGGATTGCGGTGTTTGCATCGATGGTGCAGTTGTACGAGGTTTATCAATTTATAGCTTATTACGGACAAATCCTCAGAATATTTAGGCCTCCTGAATAAAATTTTTAATATAAATACATTATATGTATAACTTGCTGTATATATTGATATTTTTATATGTATTAAATTTCCACATTTATCTAATGTTTTAGATAATCAAGCCGTAATTTGAATTGCCAACTAAATCTACTAGTCGGTGCAGATTAAGGAGAATTAACGTGCTTAACAAACTCAGTATCAAGGCACAGCTATTTTTAGGTGCAGCGATCAGCCTCGGAATTATTATTGTTTTGGGCGCGACCAATATTTATTCGATTCGCCAAGGCTCCACTGCATTGGCAGATGTCTATGAAGACAATGTACAGCCCTTAATTCAGTTACAGGAGATGGGCGCAACACTCAAAGAAATACGGTTCAGAATGGCGGCTGTTCCACTCGATCAAATGTCCATTAAAGGATCCCACGATCAACTCACAGAGGCCCGTGTGCGCCTACCCAAAGTTTGGGGTGAGTTTAAAAAACATATTGCAAGTGCGGGCATCAAGTTGGAACCCGTAGATCAAGAGGCATTTGATAAGATTGACAAGCATTTTCCAGATTTAGAAAGTTTAATGGCCAAACTCGATGGCTTGTATGCCCTCGAAAACAAGGATGCGTTACTCCCACCTTTGCAGGACGAATGGCCGCAGATTAATCGCAATTTGCTAAAACCCATTGATCAATTGATTGCGGTACAAGATATTGGCGCCAAAAAAACTTATGAAAAAAACGTAGGGCTAGGTAAAAAACTAACGGTAGTGTCGCTTGCATTAATTGCCTTCAGTTTGTTTGTAACGCTGTTGTTTACGATCAGTCTAGTCAGAATGATGAATCGTAATATTGCAATTCTCCAGAAGACATTACTTGATGTTGAAAATGGCAATCTCGGTGTGAGCGCGCAAATTACTCAGAACAACGAATTAGGTACGATGGCTAACTCGCTCAATAAAACAATCGCCCAGTTAAAGAACATTATTGGCGGCGTTATATCGGTTGCGGATAGTCTAGCCAAAACATCTTCCAACATTTCTAATGTCACGGCTCAAGTGACTAACCGTGTCGATGCGCAAACTGATCGGATTATGCAAATCAGCGCCGCAATGGAAGAAATGAGCGTATCCGTCACGGAAATATCCACTGGCGCAGGCAATGTCGTTAATGCATCAAACGAGACGCAACTGATCGCACAAAATGCCAATGAGAATATGCTAAAAAACACGTCGGCCAATCGCCGTATCGTGGATTCTGTCGAAACTTCGAGCAGTCTCATTAATGAATTGAGTCAATCCATTGCAAAAATTAGCGAAATCACCAAAGTCATTAAAGATATCGCCGATCAAACGAATCTGTTGGCTTTAAATGCGGCAATTGAAGCGGCACGCGCTGGAGAGCAAGGTCGTGGATTTGCTGTCGTGGCGGATGAAGTACGAAAACTGGCAGAGCGCACGGCCTTAAGCACTGCGGACATCACCAGTATGGTCGATACGATTAGTAATAAAACTGGATTATCGGTACGCGCGATGGATATGGTTAAGCAAGAGGTCGAAAGTGGTGCCAGCTACAATGAAGCCACGAATCAAACCTTACTTAAAATTGCGGAAGCGGCAGTACAAGTCACCAGCCTAGCGCATCACATTGCATCGGCAACGCAGGAACAATCCAGTGCCAGTGAAGAAACTGCACGAAATATGGAAGAAATCTCGAGTATTACCGAAGAAAACGCATCGGGTATTCATGATGTACGCGCTGCAGCAGCTGACATGGCAAATACCGCCACTGAGTTACAACGGATGGTAGGCCAATTCAAACTAGGGTAATGCGCTATTGCGCAAAAACGAAGGCAGGGAATCCTACGATTTCCTGCCTTGCGTCTAAAAAATAACAAGCGTTAATGACGGGCCAATTCGAGCCAATAAATAATAAAGACAAACAAGAATACGACAAACTCCAACGCCGTCACCCAAATGAGCATGCGCGCAATTCTACGATGCGTCGGCCGCATTCCAAGCCAAAACTTCCCATGGTACCAACGATACGGCATAAACCACGCCCAACGTTTTATTCCTTGAATATAACTGCGAATGGAATTTCCCCAAGGAATCAGGCTATGGTCAATTTCTCTTAATTGTTGCTCCCCTTGCGTTGGATCAGGCTGATGGTAGTGCTCCCGCAAAGTGAGTATGGATTTATTCTGATCGTCGGCCATTTGAATACTAATCTCCAACGCATTTTTCAATCCTTGACTATAACGCAACAAGAAACCACTACCGACCGGAAGAGTTTCAAGGCGCATGTCAAGATTATAAGTGACTCCATTCATCTCATTCAAAGCTTCAAAATGAATGACCTGCCCTTCTTCGAGCTCTTCCCATTTTTTTATATCCAAATAGGGATTGAGACGAAACAGCCGTTCTGAATTCTTCAAAAACTCCAGCAACGCGCTTGGCGATGCGGAAATCTCGAGTGTTACCCAGGTGCTATTCTCTTGTGGCGCTGCGACAGCATCACTCATGAGGCAGTATTTGCGATTAACAGCGGAATTTTAAGTTGTCGAACCAAGGCATCCAGCTTAATGCCCGAACGATAGCCCAATATTCCCTTTGGACGCGGCGAACCGATGAGCGCTAGCGTCGCTTGTTCTTGCAAAGCTGTTTTAACAAAACACTCGGTAGGATCACCGACAAGAACGATGGATTTGTAAGCTAGGTTACGCTCCGTACAACGCGCTTCCAATGCACTGAGTTGTGCCGCTGCATCCTTCTCCAACAAGCCTTCCACATAACGGCCAAAAGTATCACGCGTAGATGCGTTATTGAGCCAATCATCGCCTTGCATGCCTTCCCATAAATCGGGTACGACCAACAAGTGCACGATCAAAGTTTGCTGTGGAACGGCCACATCAAAAGCTAATTTTTCCGCCAACTTAGCACCTTCAGTGCCGTGATGTCCAAGTAATATGATTTGCGTATTTAACATAGTGCTTCACAAAAAAATACGCGGGAGCCCTGATAAACAAAGCTCCCGCGCATGGTGGGTTAAAACTTTAAGCGAGTAACATCACGCCAAAAGCAATGGCAAAAGCGAAAATCAAAGCGCTGAAATCCTCGCGTCGATCGCTCACAAAAATCGAAAGGCTGGTACCACGTTCAAATTTTGGTGCTTCCATAGCCATCTCCTTTTTAGATAAATTCTTTAACGAACAACAACACCACAACCAGAGAACCAACGGCTTTCAAGGTTCCTACAACACCGCCAATGATCAACGGCTTGCCGCCTGCCTGCTTGAGTGCTTTGCCAGTAATCTGCATACCAAGTCCGATCAGCCCGAAAGCGAACAACCATGCAATCCAGTTACGATACGATTTGATGTTCTTGGAAGTATGGTACGCGTTCTTGTGTGCCTTCTCTATGGAACCTTTGGCAAGCGCATCGAGCCCTTCAAGCTTGGCTACCGACTCCAGAATGCTATCCTGTTGCCGTGTTGACAGTTTCTTGTTGGCAACTAGATCACTCATGGCTTTGTAGGCTTCATCAGCCGTTACCTTGTGCCCTTCGAGAACCACGTTCTTGTCAGCCAAATATTTGCTGAACGCTTGGGCTCCTTCGCCCTCACGTAGGCGGGTCAACTCGGCTTCAATAGCCTTTGTTTCTTTGCCTTTGAGCAGTTTCTCTTCTTTAATTTCCGTGCTGCTGAAATATTTGCCCTTGTAGTGGCCTGCCGGTGCAAACATACCCGCAGAACTTAGGGCAAACATGGCAATGAAACCCAGCACGAATACCGGAAACTTGGCAACCACAACTTGCGCAAGGTTGACCTTTTCAGCACCTTCTTCATGTTTGACGTACCATGCAGCCAGCCAAAGCACGATGATTGGCAAGAAAAGAACACGGGTGATGTTGAAAATTTCCGCTACTTTGAGCGTTTCAATGCCTTTCGGATCAAACGCCAGAGCCGCACCCGCTACTTGTGCAGAATTCAAAATACCGGTCCCAGCCCAAGCGCCGAATTGTACCGGTCCCATACCCAGGATATGGCCAACGGTTGGGAACAGGAACATACAACCAACACCCCAGATCAGGATGGTGCCGATGGTGTAGGCAATTTCCTCTGCTTTTGCCTGTACCACTGGAGAAGCTGCGACTGTAGCCGATACACCACACACGCCCATACCAGCGGAAAGAACAGCAGTCATGGAATTATTCGATCCCATGCGCTTACCCATGAACAGCACCAGCCCAACAGAACCCAACACGAAGATGCCGATCATAACGACAGACAGTGCACCGAGTTGCGCTAATTCCGCAGCGCTATACAAAGTACCGAGCAGAATTACACCAGTCTTGAGGAAGAAGCGCGCGGTACGCACGCCGTTTGCCGCCCAAGCAGGAATCTTGAACACGTTAACGATAACCATGCCAATCACAATACCGATCACCACATAGTTCAAGTTAAAGATCTTGGCGAAGTCCCATCCTAGCGTTGGCGCTGCTGCTTTACCCCAATTGCCAAAGATCGGATCCAAACCCCATCTGACAATAAAGGCAATGGCTAGAATAAAGGCAATCCCCGGCACAATCGAAATAAAATAGTCAAGACTGCCTTCAGTGGGTTTCCACATCAGCGTGATCAAGCCAATTAACACAAATGCACCACCGAAGTAATAAGACATATGTGTTTGCGTTGCTTTTGCACTGTCGAAGTGTGAAGCAGGCATTTTCATGTCTGGTGCGGGCTTACCTTCTGCTTTGGCAAGCTCGGTTGCAACGGCCAATTCCGCGTCAAATTTTTCTTTGACTTTTAAGTGGTCTTTATAAGCGGAAGCTTGTAGAGAAGATTGTATGCCATCGATATTGCCTGATGCATTCAACCATCCCCAAGCCATCATGAGTATGCCGATAATGAGCAAGGCTGGTGATTTGACTGTGTAAACCATATTATTTCCTCCTCCATCTTGGGTTGTAAAACCCGTTTTAAAAGCCGGTGAATCCCGTGAATCACGGGTTCACCCTTTTTAGCTTTTCGTTCTTATTATGACGAAATTATTCCGTCGGAAGCTTACGAGCCTTCCAATCGGGGTAACCCGAGCGATACCAGTGAACGTTTTTATAACCGTTTTTTGCTAGTACAACAGCGGCTTTATAGGATTTAAAGCAAGTGCCAGAGTTACAAAACACAACGATGTGAGCATTTTTATCTTTTAGTTTACCCATGTCGAACTTGTCTTGCGAAGCATCGAAGTCAGCTGCCTTCGCACTTTTTTCTGGATCGTAAGGTACGGAAATAGCACCTTTGATACTACCTTCACCAAACTCCGAGGCTTTGCGCGTATCGACCAACACAGCCCCCTTGGCCTGTAAATCTTGAACCTGTTTCGCATCTACTAGATTAACGCCGGCTGGTGCTGCTGCTGGCGTTTCGGCGGCTTGTACACTTGCGCTCGTAAAAGCCATAAAACCTACAGTCATGAATACCGATGTAAAACGTTTAAAACTGTTCATACTGCATTCCTCCAAGAGATAGGTTCAAAATTGATACAAGTCCAAATTGAATTCAAAAACACAATTAAAAACAAGTCCGATTTTTCGGATAATCACTAACTGCAACTATCGGCTCTTTTGCAGCCACTAAATGCAGCCATAAGTGCTAACGCAAATTGATAGCGTTGCAACTTTTTACGCGGACTGGAATTTGAAGTCAACAGCAAAATCATATTTATGACGCAATTCCTTTTTCTTTATGACGCGCAGTTTCACTATTGTCTAATACGCTAAATTTCTTGTGCTCGCGGTACACGGACAACAGTGACGTTGCAAGGTGCTGCTGCAGCCACTTTGGAAGACACACTACCGAGTAATCTACGCAACGCGGATGATCCACGGGCACCGATAATGATTTGATCGACATGATTCGTTTTCGCAAAAGCCAGCACGGCATCTGCAATGTCATTCGATTCCAACACCTGAAAACGAATTTTCTCTGCGCTCAGCGCCAGCGGTTGTGCCCAATGCCGCATTTCAACCAAACGCTGAGTAAACAGGCTATGTGCCAACGCGTGATTTTCATCCTCCTCAGCCAATATCGATGGTGCTTGAACCGTTACGCAAGTAATCCGGCAATGCGCGTCGGCAGCGAGCGCACGACGCACAAAATCTCGCAAAGCTTGTTGTAATTTTTCGTCTGCATGCGGAATATCGAGTGCCACTAAAATATGCGGCGCGCTACTCAAATGAAACAAAGGATCGTGACAAGGCTTTACTGAAATCGTCAGGACGCTATACCAGCGACGTAAGGCGGTTAAAAGGCTCGCCGATTTAAGACGCTGCGCCCGCTCCGTTAGCGTGACTTGATCGCGATGTGTGAGGTCGAAAGCGACCTGCGCTGCGCTTGCATATCGATCTTCTACATGCGCTTCCAGGCAGTGCAAAATAATTTCCTGAAGCCAAGGTGGAATATCCGGTTGAACTTTTCGAGGAGGACTGGGATCAAGAAATAAACGCCTGCGAAAGCCACCCATTGTCGTGGGATTGCCAAAGGGTAAACGGCCCGTCGCGAATTGATACAAGATGACGCCAAGTGCGAAAATATCGCTACGCGGATCACATCGATTATGCAAAATTTGTTCAGGTGAAATATATGCCGCCGTCCCAACCGGTTGATGAAATGTTTCTTCGATCAAATCCGGTAAATGTGCATGGTGCGCTAGACCAAAATCAATAATGACCGCCGTGCCATCAGGGCGAAACAAAATGTTAGCGGGCTTAATATCGAGATGCACCACATTCTGCCGATGCAAATCGTGCAAGGCATCGGCCAACGCTGCAATCCAGCGGCACACTGCTTCGATCCGGCTAGTCCCCCACGCTTCTGTACGATTCCATATCTGATCCAAGTAATCATGCAACGAAGCGCCATCGATATATTCCATCACTAAATAGGGTTGTACTGCCATATCGCCTTTAGCGACAAAAGTCGGTACATGCGGACCGGAAAGTTTTTCTAAGATCATCTGCTCGACTTCAAAGCCGACAAAACAAGCCGGGTGACTGCCAAATTCCAGTTTAGGAATTTTCATGATCATGGGCAGATCAATCCCGACCTTGGATACCCGATAGATTGAGGCCATTCCACCTTCGTATATTTTTTCAAGGAGACTAAAACCATCGATCTCGCTTCCAACCTGGGGAAATTGTTTTGTCTCCATGTTCAATGCCCCTTCTCTAATCGCCTTGCCAAGCTGGCCGGCAAACCCACGGCCAGAACTTTTTGCGCAGCCTTCATGTAATCGTAAGGCACCCTAAAATAAGTGAGGGTGTTTTGTTCACGATGAAAAAGTGCATAGCTGGCTGCGGGGTTGCTATCGCGCGGCTGACCAACCGATCCGACAATCGCTAACCATTGACGATTAAACAGCATTGGAATGGACACTCCAGGCGCTGGATAAAATATTTGAGGCAGGCCATGCTGCGATTGGTAATACAAAGTGGGATGATGCACGTGCCCTGCGAACGTAAATTTTGCTTTCGTCGCGCGCATGCAACGACCCGCTTGCTTAGGGCCAGTAATATAAACCCACTTTTCCGGATCTTCCGCACACGCATGCACAAAAAGCATATCGTCGAGTTGCACCTTTAGAGGTAAGGACTTTAGGAATTCCTGCTCGGCCGCACCCAATTGCTTGCGCGTCCAATAAATCGCTTCGCGGGCGGTAAACTCCATGGTTTCGCACAAACCACTAAGCGCCGCAGCATCATGATTACCTTGAACGGCGATTGCGCCTTGCGCTGCCAAACCGGCAATAATGTCGATACACGCCAACGGATCTGCGCCATAACCGACTAAGTCACCGACAAAAGCAAACTGCTCGGCACCGTGTGCCTTAGCATGCGTCAAACAGGCTTGCAGCGCCTCCAAATTGCTATGAATATCCGAGAGAATGGCCAGTTTCATTGATTAAGACACCGTGTTTTTAATCATCATAACCGAAGATCGAGATTCAAGTCCGACGCGGATCAACGGAAATAGTTGGCGCGTAGAACAGCCTTCTATAACATGACCGAAGACTGCTTATACCGATAAAAACGATTAGGGGAGTTTCATGAGTGTCGCGCGTAAATCCAAGCCAATACCGTCCACGCCATGGAGACCCAATCCGCACCTATTTCAAATTCACACTTGGGCATGGCTGGATAAACTCTCGAAACAGGCGGGGCAACGGCTACAACTCATTGATGTGGCTGATGAGGAGTGGGATCGAATCAAAGCGCTTGGTTTCGACTTTGTCTATTTAATGGGTATTTGGCAACGCAGCCCAGCAGGCAGACATATTTTTCGGACAGATGCTGCCGCCTTTCGCGTTTTTGATCATGCTCTTCCGAATTGGAACATTGATGCGGTCATCGGATCGCCGTTTTCCATTCAAGACTATGTTCCTGATACGCGTATTGGCGACTGGGCACAATTGGATAGCGTACGTAAAAAATTACACGCACGCGGAATGCGCCTCATCTTGGATTTTGTACCCAATCATACCGGGCCGGATCATGTCTGGATCCAAAGCCATCCCGAGTATTTCCTGCAAGGTTCAGTAACTGACTTTCAAAAAAATCCTTCCGCCTTTCACTTGATCGACAACGATGATACTGAACCATGCTTTATTGCACGAGGACGAGATCCGTACTTTGCGCCATGGGCCGACACAGCCCAATTAGACTATGCCAACCCCGCAACGCGAACCGCTTTAATACAGACCTTAATTGACATCTCTAAACATTGTGATGGTTTGCGTTGCGATATGGCGATGCTGGTACTCAATGACATATTCAAAAAAACTTGGGCACCTCTTTTATCCGAGCGAACCTTGCCAAATAAGGAGTTTTGGCCAGACGCGATTGCCGCCCTACCACCCGACTTTTTATGGATGGCAGAAGTTTATTGGGACATGGAATGGCAACTCCAACAACTGGGATTCAGCTACACCTATGACAAACGCCTTTACGATCGCCTCGAAAACGCTGAAGCATCGGAAATTCACGCACATCTCAATGGCGAAAACACTTATCAAAGCCGCATGGCGCGATTTTTGGAAAACCATGATGAACCGCGTAGTGCAAAAACCTTTGGTCTAGCGCGTCTACCCAGTTTGACCGCTATGCTCGCCACTTTACCCGGCTTGCGTTTTTTCCACCAAGGCCAATTTGAAGGAAACAAAATACACCTCCCCATGCCTTTGAATGCAGCGGCCGAGGAAACGCCCGATCTTGCGTTAGCGCAAATGTATGCAAAGACGTTAAACATTGCCGCACAACCTGTTTTTCATGTGGGCGAATGGCGGTTGCTCACTGCCGAGCCGGACTCCGATAACAGCCACCAACAACTGATTGCTTACCGCTGGCGCCTTGACGATGCGTATAAACTGGTGATTCTGAATATGAGCCATCAGACTGCACAAGGACGAATTCAGTTTGCGGCAGAATTAGCGCCTGCCGCACAGTACACCTTGCAGGATATATTGAACGATGAATGCTATTTACGCGAATTTAGCGACCTAATAAGCAATGGCTTATATGTTCGTCTCGATTCCTATGGAGCGCATATTTTTTCTATTTCCCCAGCAGGATAAAGATTGCCCATAGGGCCTGAGGCCTTGCGCAGTGTTATAATTTTGCCTCTCAAAACTGGCGCTTGATGGCAGACATTTTGCAAATTAAGGCTCGACAATTATTGCTACGCTTTGCGCCCGGCTTGCCGTTGCTCGCGCTCATGATCGTATTGGCTACGCAATTAGCACACTGGACCTGGACTTTCATCACCCCCAACCGGGACACACTTAGCCCAAGCGTAGTGCAAACCGATGCTGCGGCCGCCGCACGTATGATTATTTCAGAACACCTATTTGGTTACGCGGATCAAACTGCGAACCCGGCAAGCAGCGATGCATCACTGAATATTCGTCTTTCAGGCGTTTTTGCTACAAGGGGCAGAAGCGCCAGTTATGCGATCGTTAATACCGGCGCTAAAACGGATCAAACGGTGCGTGTTGGCGACGAAATCCAACCTGGTGTGACCCTACAAGCTGTACACCCTGCCTCGATTACCGTCAATCACGCGGGTTTAACAAAGCGAATTAGTCTGGTGCAAAAAGACCCGGAACAGTTACTGACCCAGGCTACGCCTGCCACCCTGGGCATCAGATCTCTCGGTTATAATGCCTACAGCGTTTCACGCAATAATTTGACCACTGTCTTGCAGAACGGAAACGCGAATATTCGGTTGGGGCAATTAACCTCCGCTTCTGGTGGCGGCATGCTTGTAACCGATGCCCCCACGGGCAGCCTTACTAAAGAACTTGGGTTACAAACAGGCGATTTATTACGCAACATCAACGGTCAAGCAGTATCTTCTACAGCTGATCTAGCAAGTATTTACCAGCGCTTTAAACAAGCATCACAAGTACAACTCGACATTACACGCGCCGGGAAACTGATCCAGTTGCGCTATACCGTGCAACAATAATAATTGGGGATACAGGGATGAAAGAAAAACAAAATTTGTCACAATGTTGTTCGTGGAAACTTTCCGGTTTCGGCCGCATTGCCGCAGTGCTTTTGCTAGCGCATGCGTCGACACCCATGGCAGCCCCAACGGATGTTGCAACAAAAGCATTTTCGGAAATTACAGAAGTCCTTAGCTCCGTGAATTTACGATCTGGCGCCGGAAAAAGCGCACGCTCCATGGCGGTACTCCCGAAAGGCGAGCAAGTACAGGTTTTAAGTCAAACCAATGGCTGGACAAAAATTCGTCGCACTGGCTCGCATCCGCAAGAAGGCTGGGTCAGCACCCCGCATTTACGTACCGCAAACGCGTCGCCAACTGCGGCCACGCCGCAACCGCAAGCACCCGTCGCTTTAGCGTCGCAGCCCAAGCTGCCACATCAAGACAAAGAAAACATTACGTTGAATTTTGTGAATGCCGATATTCAATCGGTGGTTAAAACCGTAGGCATGATCACGGGCAAAAATTTCATTCTCGATCCCCGCATCACGGGCAACTTCAATATTGTTTCCGAAAACCCCATATCGCGTGACCTGGTCTATCCTATTCTGTTATCTGCCCTGCGTTTGCATGGTTACGCCGCGGTAGAAGAAAAAGGCTTCGTCAAAATCGTTCCGGAAGCCGATGCCAAATTAAACTTCAGCATGACCGAAACGGTTGGCGAAAAGGGAACCAGTGATAAAAACATGCGCGCCTCGGGCGACAAAATTATCACCCAGGTATACCCTTTGCAACATGAGTCCGCTGCGCAATTAGTCCCTGTTTTACGACCCTTGATCACACCGAATAACGTGATTGCCGTCTATCCCGGCAGCAATACTTTAGTGATCACTGATTACGCGGAAAATGTAAAGCGGATTAATAAAATTATTGCCTCGATTGACGTTCCCAGCCAATCCGAAATGCATGTCATGAAACTCGAGTACGCTTCTGCAATTGATACTTCGCAAATGCTGATGCATTTATTACCCGAAGCGGCACCCGTCGCTGGTGCCACACCGAAACTATCCATCGCAGTGGATACACATAGCAATAGCCTGATCGTGCGTGCGGAAAATCCTTCCTACTTGACGCGCATTCGCAGCATGTTAAAAGGCTTAGACACACCAGCTGCTGCGGGTGGTGGTATTCATGTGGTTTATTTACGGAATGCGGAAGCGGGAAAGATGGCGGAAATGCTACGCAGTTTATTGGCGGGCGATGCGGCCAAAAACACCCCTATGCCCGCGCCGACACTGACTAACGCCGTCGCAACCACATCAACGACCGCCCTCACTGCGGCCGGTAATTCGCCACCAACAGCGGCCACAGTAAGTACCATTCAGGCTCATCCTTCCACCAATTCCTTGGTTATCGTCGCCCCTGACAATGTTTATAACTCTTTACGCACGGTAATCGATCAACTAGATGCCCGTCGTGCCCAAGTTTATATCGAGGCACTCGTCGTGGAAGTCACCGGCAATACCTCTGGAGAATTCGGTATCCAATGGCAAGATTTAACCGGCGTCAACGCAACCGATGCGCAAGTGATTGGCGGCACTAATTTCCGTACGACGAAGGGTTCCAACATTATTGATGCGGCGACCAACATCACCGGCATTGGTGCGGGACTCAACATTGGCGTGGTGCGCGGACGCCTTACCTTGCCAGGTGTTAATGGCACCATTGTCAACCTCGGCTTCCTGGCACGCGCGTTGGAATCGAATGGCAATACCAATATTCTTTCTACGCCCAGCTTGCTCACCCTAGACAATGAAGAAGCGAAAATAGTAGTCGGACAAAACGTACCATTGATTACCGGCAGTTTTGCGCAAGCCGCCGGCGTTGGTGGCGCCGCGGTGAACCCTTTTCAAACTTTTGAGCGTAAAGACGTGGGTCTAACACTTCGGATACGACCACAAGTGGCCGAAGGTGGCAGCATCAAATTGGGTATTTATCAAGAAGTCTCCAGTGTTGATCAAACGACATTAGCCAGCGCCTCTGGTGTAACAACCAATAAACGCTCACTGGAATCCACCGTACTGGTGGATGATGGGCAGATCGTCGTGTTAGGTGGCTTGGTACAGGACAACGTCTCATCCACGCAAGACAAAGTTCCGCTATTGGGCGATATTCCGCTGCTCGGAAATTTATTTCGTTATGAGTCACGCGCCCGTACCAAAACTAATTTAATGGTGTTTCTGCGACCAGTCGTCTTGCGCGATGCACAGGCTTCCGCCAGCCTGACCGGGGATCGCTACGACTACATTCGCAACGAACAGTTACAAACGCAATCGGGATCAAACCTGCTTTTACCCGATTTGAAAGCGCCTAAATTACCCCCTCTCCAGTTGGACTTGAGAACAAATTCTGGAACTGCGCCTGCGCCGACCGAGACTAAGGCAAAGCCCTCTACCGCCCCATGAGCGGGTTATGAAATCACATTCGCGTACCGCTACCCCTCAGGAGACGCCACCAAACGTTGATGCAGCATGGCGTCTTCCTTATCACTTTGCCAAATCAAAAGGCATTATCGCTACCGGTATGATTGGCGACAAAATCGAGGTTTTGGTTCGCCCAGGCGTTCAAGCCTCGACCTTGGCAGAAGTACGACGTATGCTCGGAGTACCACTACTGCCCAGCATGCTTAGTGCAGATCAATTTGAACAACAGTTAACTCACAATTACACGCGCCAGGGAAATGACGCCGAACGTTTAATGGATGACTTGGGGCAAGATGTCGATTTACAACAGCTTGCGCAAGCGCTCCCCGAGGTGACCGACCTACTGGAATCCGAGGACGATGCACCGATTATCCGCCTCATCAACGCCCTTCTCACACAAGCCTTGCGCGATGGCGCGTCTGATGTTCACTTCCAAATTTTTGAACATCGCTCCTTAGTCCGTTTCCGTGTCGATGGGGTTCTGCGCGATATTCTCGAACCACAACGTAATTTGCATGCGGCGATTGTGTCACGTATTAAAGTGATGGCGCAGTTGGACATAGCGGAGAAACGCTTACCGCAAGATGGCCGCATCACACTCAAGATCGCGGGTCGCCCGGTTGATGTCCGCGTTTCGACGTTACCGACTGGACATGGTGAGCGCGTAGTGCTGCGCCTGTTGGATAAACAAACAGGCCGACTCGATTTAGATCGACTCGGCATGCACCCAGAAACCCTCGCACGTTTGGATGCTTTGATCCAACAACCCCATGGCATCGTGCTGGTGACGGGCCCTACCGGATCCGGAAAAACCACTACGCTTTATGCTGCGTTGTCGCGCTTACCGACTGACATGCTGAACATGATGACCGTCGAAGATCCGATTGAATTTGATTTGGATGGTATCGGTCAAACTCAAGTCAACGCACGCATCGACATGACATTTGCCCGCGCGCTAAGAGCAATTCTGCGTCAAGATCCAGATGTCGTCATGATCGGTGAAATCCGCGATTTAGAAACGGCCCAGATCGCAGTACAAGCCAGCTTGACGGGCCATCTAGTATTGGCCACCCTGCATACCAACGATGCCACAGGCGCTATTTCACGCTTAGTAGACATGGGTATAGAACCCTTTCTACTCTCCTCTAGCCTTCTTGGGGTCTTAGCACAACGCTTATTACGCAAACTTTGCCCAAGCTGCCGTCGCAGTTATGCCCCTGATACAACGGAACGGCTCGCCTTTGATGGGATAACCGTACCCGCCCAACTGTATGCGGCAGTCGGTTGTGCCGAATGCAACTGGACCGGCTATAAGGGGCGCACCGGCATCTACGAATTACTTGAGGTCGATACCGTGATGCAACGTATGATCCATGATCATGCGCCTGAACAAGAATTGCGGCACCACGTGACCGTCAATGGCATGACGAGTTTGCGCGCTGATGGTCTACGCTGGGTCGCTGCCGGCGAAACCACCCTTGAAGAAGTTTTGCGCGTAACACGCCAATAACACACAGCAAAAATGGCGGGATTTAAATATCAAGCAATTGCCAACGATGGGCGTATCCATAAAGGCGTTCTCGAAGTCGATAATGCACGCCAAGCACGTTTGCACTTACGCGAACAAGGGCTGATCCCAATTGAAGTTGATTCACTAGCACCCGAATTAATCCACGCACAATCGAATACGCTACGCTGGCGTATCGGCTTATCCGGCGCCGAATTAAATTTAATCACGCGCCAACTCGCCACACTTTTTGATGCAGGTCTAACCGTTGAACAAGCCTTTACTGCCTTAATCGAACAAGCCGATACACCCAATCAACAACGCATCTTAGCCGGCGTTCGCGGTGAAGTACTGGCGGGAAAATCTTTAGCGCGTGCAATGGAACAATATCCGACGATTTTTTCGGAACTATATCGTTCCTTAGTCAATGCAGGTGAACAATCGGGGCAATTGAGTCGTGTATTGTTACGCTTAGCCGACTACCTCGAAGCTAGACAATTACTGCGTCAAAAGATATTGCTGGCACTCATTTACCCAGCCGTTGTCACGCTAACGGCCTTATTGATCATCATTGGTTTGATGACTTATGTCGTTCCACAAGTTGTCCAAGTATTTCAAAATTCTCAGCAGGTTTTGCCTTGGCTGACGCGAGCGCTCATTGCAATTTCCGACTTTGTACGTTTGACAGGCGTGTATTGGATATTGATCTTCGTGGCAGTCAGCGCGTGGTCGCAACGCCTCTTACGTAACCCTTCACGACTATTTTCACTACATACCTTCCTGTTGCGTCTACCGATTCTGGGACGTTTAATGCGCGCAGTGAATGCTGCACGATTCGCCAGCACACTGGCAATACTCGTCGGCAGTCGCGTACCTTTGCTGACTGCTTTACAAGCCGGAACAGGCGTCGTTAACAATTTACCGATGAAGCAAGCCTTAGAGGATACGCAACGCATGGTGAGTGAAGGTGCCTCCTTATCGCTAGCCCTGGGTAAAAGCAAACTATTCCCGCCGCTTTTGGTACATATGATTGCAAGTGGGGAAGCCAGCGGACGTTTAGATGACATGCTAGAACGTGCGGCCAAACAACAAAGTAGTGAAGTCGAGAATCGCCTTGCGGCACTAACAAGCCTGTTTGAGCCGGCGTTAATCTTATTGATGGGCATCCTTGTTTTGCTAATTGTGTTGGCGATGTTATTACCCATTTTTGAAATGAATCAATTGATAAAATAGATTCCTTTTGCCATTTTTTTATTCGCATGGATGATTTATGAAACGCACGCTAACCAATCGCAATCAAGGTTTTACATTAATTGAAATCATGGTTGTCGTCGTGATCCTCGGCATTCTTGCCGCGTTGGTTGTGCCTAAGGTGATGAGCCGTCCAGACGATGCCAAAGTGGTTGCCGCCACACACGACATCAGTGCATTGATGCAAGCCTTAAACCTTTATCGCTTGGACAACAATGTCTACCCGGCCACCGATCAAGGCTTGATCGCTTTGGTGCGGCGTCCGACTTCGCCACCCATCCCCAGTAACTGGAAGACCGGTGGATATCTCGAACGATTACCGAAAGATCCCTGGGGTCAGGAATATCAATTTCTAAATCCTGGCCTACACGGGGAAATCGATGTGTTTAGTTTAGGTGCAGATGGTGCGGTTGGCGGCGAAGGTCGAAATGCCGATATTGGATCTTGGGATCTTTAATCCATCCCATGCTTCGCATGGAATGGATTTGGGGGGGCTGCTTGCCATCCACCCTTAGGAAGTTGTGTAGTTCATAAACTTTTCCGGGCTCACCCGAATTGCCGCACCAGTCGGGCATGCGCGAACGCAGGATGCGCCACCCGGAATATCTTTACACATATCACACTTTACGGCTTTCTTACTGAGCGCGTCATTGTGGTAAGCCTCTTCCCGTCCAGGTTCAGTCGTAAAGCCTGTCAGCAGCCAAGCGAGCAGGCTGGGCGGACGACGGTTCGGATTTATTTGCGCCATCTGGATTACACCATAAGGGCAATTACGTTGACAGTTGCCACAGCCAATACACGTATTCTCAATGTACACCTCGCCATTGGGATTGCGATGGATTGCGTCCGGCGGGCAATCCTTCATGCAATAGGGATTTTCACAATGGCGGCAAGAAGTGGGGACGTGAATATTTTCAAACGTTGGGCCCGCTTCACGGTTTAATCGCGATGTTCCATCATGCACATCTGCACATGCTTTTTCACAATTATCACAGCGCACGCAGAGGCTTTCGTCGATCAGCAAAACATCGGTACCCTCTCCCAACCCTTGACTGACTAAGAAACTAATCATGCTCCCAGTGTTTGGCGACGTCTCACTTTGTACATTTTTGGATAAACGTTTCAACACTTGCGATTCAATATCACTACGTAGCTTGGGATTGCGATTAATCACCGCATTGAAAGCTGCCGACGTCAACAGCACTGTTTCGGAATTGACCGCAGCGCGCACTGTAGCGGAACGCTTGGCATCGGATAGTAAAGCCATCTCACCGACATAGTGGCCCGCGGAAACATACGATCGCACCACTTCTTTACCACCGACCATATTCGAAATCGTCACGGATCCCCGACGAATTAGGTGCAATCCGTCAGGATCGTCACCTTCTTTGAATAAGGGTTTGCCAGCAGGAAAATTTTGAATAGAAGCGCCTTGCACCATATCGGCCAACTCCTCTTCCGAGATAGTCGGCGCAATATGTGTACGCACGGCACGGCGTAAAGCAACTTCATCCATTTTTTGACGTACGGATTCGACGCTGGCGATTAATTTAAGCATCGCGCGTCGCGGAGATTCAATCAGCACGCAATTTGCGCCAGCTTTGACGGTGCTACTCCGTCGACGACCAGAGAGCAAGCCCATCTCGCCAAAGAACTGCCCCTGCTTCAAAGGGATGCTTTTAATCTTGCCATCGGCGCCGATGACTTCTACCAACACTTCGCCTTCCAAAATAGAGAACAAAGAGTTCGTGTAATCATCTTTACGGAAAATGATCTCGCCACTCACAGGTGCATGAACTTCACTATCCAACATGAATTCACGAAGTTGTAGCGTTGCCATATTCGCAAACAATGGGATATTGCTTTGCACCAAACCCAGCGCTTCCGAGACATTCCGAGCCCGGGTGTAATTTTTAAATTTAGCCTTTAGTAAGGGTTCATCGGCAGGCTCCACTGGATTGCCCAGGATGTACTCGACTACCTCGTAACCTTGATTCATCGCCTGCTTAATCAGCGGATAACCGGCTAAGGCACCGACGATGTAAAGACCAGGAACATTCGACTCATAGGTGGCAGAAACTTGCGGTACGGCATCCATATTGGCATTGGGGAACTCGATGCCAAAACTTTCTACCAACTTTCTCGGGGGAATTGCACCCAAACGGGCAATGATGCGATTGCAGGCGATATTCTCTACGCCCTGCGGCGTTTGTGCGACGAAACAAATGGGCTTGCCATCGGTTTCTAGGGCTTCGACTTTAATCGCTGTAGTGCTGTATCGGCACTCCAATTTACCTTCACCTATTGCCTTGTTGATTAAGTCAATATTCCCTTGTTTAACCCGCGCAAATTCCTGTGAGCGATTTATCAGAATAACGCGATTGTTTGCAGTCAAGGCGATTGCATTTTCAATCCCTGCATCCCCCGCACCAACCACAATGATAGTCTCTCCAGAATATTCATCTGGGTCATCGAGTTGATACTGGACTAACTCAATATCTTCACCGGGCACACCCAATTTACGGATATTTCCTTGCAAGCCGATACCGAGAACAACATTCTCTGCTGCATAAGTTTCACCGCTTGCTGTCTTAATCTGAAAGGCCCCTTTAGTGCCCGTAATCGATGTTACGGCCGCACGATACTGAACATTGACCTTATATTTATCTAATTCATTGTTCCATTTATCTAGAATCGTTTCACGCTTACCCGCTTCAAACGACATAGGGCTGCGCAAAGGCAAGATGGTTGGTTCATCCATCACATGTTTGCCTTTTTGATAACGATATATCGTATGCGAAGCGTGATCTTCGGCTTCTAGCAAAACATGTGGGACGCTCAACTCAGCGGCATGCGCGGCACAAGAGAGCCCACCAGGACCAGAACCAATGATGGCGATTTTTACACTGTTCGTCACTTTACCGATCCTTTTGCGATACTGGATTTAAGTGCGCGCAAGGCTTGCTCAAAGCTCGCAGAGCGATATTTCTCATCGTTGGCAACCAGCGCAAGCAAACGTGTCAAATCAGCGCGTAGCGTGACCGTACGCAGCATGCCACTTCGGCCCATGAAATCAGCAACACTTTGCACCGCCATGACAGCCTGTTCAGCCCCTTGATAATCTCCATATTGACCATCAAGTCCTTCGTCGATCAGTCCGATCATGATGTTGCGTAAATCATCGGCAGAGAATCGGTGTGCACTGATCTTGGGAATTAGTTTGGTAATGGAATCTTGCACAATGCGTGCCTTTTGCAAACCATCATTACCATCAGCGATCGCATGATGCATGGCTGAAACGGCAGCGGCCAGTTCCGCAGCCTCTTTGACATCGATGCGTTTCGCGATTTGGCGCAACATCAGGAAAGTCGCGTCGTTAATGCGCACAATACCCGGGCCCGCACCGACACGCGCGGCTGTATTACGCTTATCACTCATGTTGTGGTGGCAAGAGTGGCAATCGAATAATACCAACTCCGGAAATAATCCATCACGCCCACGAGGACCCAGCAACAATCCTAGTAACTCTTGAGAGTACACCGCTTGCCCTATGGCCCAGGCACGTACGCCATCCCATGAGCCTTTTCGCTTGTGCCAATCCTCATCAATCCGGAAATGGGCAGGACCGATTTGCGTGAAGGTATCTAATTCGAAGCTCATACGTGGGTGGCCAGCCGCCATAATACGGTGCGTCACGAATTTCTTTTGCGTTCCTAAGTGACAGGACAAGCACAACTGCACACGAGCAACATCATTCTCTGTCGGATAAAGTCCTTTTTCCAAATTACCCGCGTGCGTTGCTTTCAACTCTACGTGACTTTTTATCCATCGCTCACCTGCACCATGGCAAGCCTCACAGGAGACACCATCGCTGATGGTGAATTTTTCACCGTGCTGCGCCGGCGCCGGATTGTGCGCATGGCAATCCAGGCATAGCGCCGATTTATGGGCCGGTTCTTTTAAGCCAAGTTTCTTTGCAATATCTTTTGAGCGATCGTTGAGGAGTACCGCATAGGCACGCGAATGTTTGTCTGTGCGGATCCATGTGACATACTCATTTTGCAATACATTTGAGTCTTTCCAGGTCTCGATCGAACCATGACAGAGACTGCTCGAGCAACTTGCCACGCCTAACGACTTGTCATGTGCGTATTGGGGTAGCACGTTTTCGGCCATGGCAATGCTTGAAACAAGCAGGGACAACACAATGGCAACTAAAGTGGTGGGTTTCATCATGGTTTCACCGTCGCTGTAGGTGGCATTTTAACCGTCCAGGGCGTGCCATCTGGTTTGAGGTAAAGCTTTCGCTGTTCCTCCAGATTGAAGGGGCGCGAACCAACACGCCCGAAGATCGCAACTTGGCCGCCTGTTTCATCAACTCCCCGATCACGCTCCAAACCGCGCGAAAGTGCCAACGCAGGACTTTGTGTTTTCTTTTGTGCGATTAAGTGTGGCTTTGGATCCGGTGTGAAGCCATAAAATTTTGGCTGTATTTCCGGTGAAGTCAATTGCAGCACTTTCAACCCATTGCGACCGTCAGCTACATAACCGATTAAAGAGGCATTGGTGGTTGCCACGACTACGTCACGCGCATCGTTTAAGCTACCGTCGGCTGTAAATTTCTGATACAGCTTAGGCTTCTCTGGGTTTTCAATATCCACAATCACCAAACCTTCTGGCCCAGCCGCCACATAAGCAAAGCTACGCGCAATGTACACGCGATGTGCGTCTTTCAGTGGAATGAAAGCCCCCTCAACCACTTTCGCACGCTCCGGTAAAGTGATATCGACAATCCGCAGTCCGGTATCATCAAGCACGGTCAAATAGCGGAATTGCAGTGCGCTAGAACGAATACCTTTCATCGGAATGACTTTGGTCACAACCGGTTTCAATGGGTCATTCAGGTTAAGGATGACCAGACCTGCATCGGCCGCAATATACGCATAGTAGCCACCCATGGTGATATGCCGCGCACCATTCAAGATGCCATTTTCATTCCATGTCAGGGCGCGTGTCAGGTAATTGTTCTGTGGATTACCGTCTTGCAAGGTATTCACATCCGACAGGATCAGACCTTCCTTGGCATCTGTAATAAAGACGTAGTTATAAATCGGATGCATGGGTTGCTCTAGATTGTCATGCCGAATTATTTCTGTATTTTTAAGCGGTGCGACGGGTTGATTGGTCGGCAATGCCATACAAGTCGCGTTCGTCGAAGCAATGTGCGTATCGTGCCCCAATGGCGAAAATGGGGCTGTCAGTATGCGCTGCGAAATGCCTTTATTGGCAATGGATGCGACATCGTAGACCCGCATCCCTCCAGCGCCTTCTGCAACATACAGATATTCGCCCCGTAGCTGAATGCAGGAAGCATTACCTTCCGTAGTATGGTTGTGCGCTTCCGGCAATTCCAGACCGCGCTTTTGGTGCTCAGCATAAAAATCCGGGTACGCGTAGCGATGCAGGTAACTGCCAATGACGGCTTGTGGCTCTTCCCACTCGGTGACTTGAATACCTTCTACGTGCTTCTCTTCGCCCAAGAAAGCATCGTAGCCGACAAATCCTACAAAACCGGTTCCGTGCAACAACAACTGCGCCATGATGGCGTTGTTGTCGTTCTTTGGCGATAAATGACAATCATCACAAGTCTTGGTTTCAGTTTTCCGCTCGGTATGCGCATAGTGTGGCGCGAACGCTTGGCTCGAATAGCCGCTGGCGGCCGTCGGCGGCTGTTGCACATAAATATGTTCTCGATTGATATTGGTAGATGACAATACCAACGCAGAAGACGAACGCACCGGCGCAATTTTTCCACCCTTCGATGGACCGTGTATCCCTAACTGGAACATTTGATCACGTGCGACTTGGGGGTTATAAGTTGCAAAATTTCGCGTCTCGCCACCTTCGTAATGCTGACGCTCGGTTTTATCATTAGCCTCGATCGGCAGATGACACCCTGCACAACTGGTAGTCCAAGACGTATGGCAAGTCTGGCATAACATCCGACTATCTTTATGCGCACGTTTATTGGCCGGCACTGACGCGTCCCAGCGTTGCTGATAATCATCAAAGCTGCCTTCGGCTACGAGTTTAGCGTGCGCGGCTTTTTCATTGTATTTAGCATGTTTCGGATTAACCGAATCTTTGACCAGCGACATCTCCCATTCCTTATCGGGATAGAGCGAGGAACGTTGGAACAATTTACCCTCGCGCCATTCAAAGCGCTTGCGACCGTCCGGGGTGCGCAACAGACTCATATCCATACCGCCCGGCTTTGCCGCAGGACCCGTGGTAAATAGGGTCGGATAATTATCCACAGTACCATGGCAGTCTTCGCAGGTGATTTCGATAGCATCTGCCACTTGTGTATAGATAAATCCGTTGCCGTGGGCATCTTGTGAAAAATGGCAATCGACGCAATGCATTCCCAGATCGACATGAATGGACTGAAGATGTACGGCCTTCTTAAATTTTTCAGGATCCGTATCAGATACCTTGCCGCCATCCTTGTCCAAAAGCGTACCTTTACGATCACGTTTGTATATGGCGCGGAAATTCCAGCCGTGCCCGTGGTAATCGGCGAACTGGGTATCTTGGAGTTTCGGATTTAGGTCAAACACATTTTTTAGAAACTCCGGATCGCTCCAATTTCCGCGTACAGCAGCCCCCTCAGGATTACGCTTATAAATCTCGTGGCGCTCTTTATCTGTTGGATAACGTTGTTTCTTCGGCCACATAAAAGGCGCATCCGATTCGTAATCCCACATGGTGTAGCCGTAGAACGTGTTCACAAATACATTCGGTTGATGCATGTGACAAATCATGCATTGTGAAGATGGAATAGCCCGCGTGAACTCGTGTTTTAAGGGATGGCCTGACTTATCTTTGGGGATCGTCGGGTCTGCCGTAATCGTTTTTCCTTCATGACCAAATTTTGCATAGGGGCCTGAATGAAATTCTTGACGGTCATTGGCATACACGACATGGCATCCAGCGCATCCGGATGAACGATAGTCGCCGGGTTGCTCATTGGTACCCAGAAACCACATAAACGGGTCGTTTAAGCGCGTCTTCGTAATATTGAGTACCGGAATCGCGATGCGCGAACCTGTCCCCGGGCCGCGATTGGACTGCTTGATATCCGGCCTACCGGGCTCATCCAATAATTGTAAACGCCCGGTACTATTCGGAATGGCAATTTCCGGAAATTGACTACTAATAACGCGACCACCGCGTTCAAACACACGGAAAATATCAGCCGGCGGAACAGTCTCCCAAGCGGGAAGCGGATAATACTGCGCAACGATCCCCTTTTCGATCAGTCTTTGTTTCTCAGACTCCGACAAATTCGGTGGTAAAGGACTTTTAATCGAAGCTGCTTGCCCATCTTCGGTATAAGCCTCACCCAACACGCCACGCTTAAACGGAAGAATTCCATTGTTATAGGCGCCGCCATTCCACAACATAGCGCCGGTCGACATCAGGCTACGTTCTGCCGCTTGAATGACGGTGAGGTGGCAGGCACCACAGGCATGCCGCACCACACGGTAATCAGACGGATTCATGAAACGAATGAATGCTGGGCTCTCTTGGTTAATTAACGTGAATGAACCTTGTGGATTCGCAGAATCTGGCGTGCGCCATTTCTCAGGAAAGCGCGGCAAAATATGCGCTTCATTCATCGCATCCGCATAAGCACTATGATTTTTACCTTTATAAATTGCATTTTTTGGTTTTTCAATTTTGACATTACCACCATGGCAATCGACACAACCCAGAATGACTGCTGGATTACTATGCATGGTGTGACGGTCGGTAGCCGTGTGGCAAGTAACACATCCCGCAGATTTCGCATCTGCTTCGCGCTGCGTCTGTTTTTCTGGCGCAGGTGGCGCTGTTACCTTAATTTTTTCAGCTACATGGCCCGAAGTGCTGGCCTGAATGCCTACCGAAACCAGGATTAACAGTAGTGTTACAGTGAGTTTCTTCATTAGAAAGTGAGCAGTAGATTAAAGAGTGCTGAATATTGGCGCGCATCAACTGCGTTACCATAGATTTCCTTTAAGCCCTCCAGCGGCTCCAAGGTGGCGAACGACGCATTCAACACTACGTTTTGTGAGAAGTAAGGCCGATATTGAATCCCGACTGAAAGGTCGTATCCAAGCCTAGTGCTATGGAGTCGTTGGTTACGCAGCACCGCCAGCGAAGATAAATTATCGAATTCTAAATAATTCGCATTGGTAATCACGCGCAACCGCGGTGTAATATCGAAATCCGCACCAACGCCAAACAAATGGATGCCTGGATTGGTGAAGTTCGACTGACCATGTTCACGTGAGGTTCGTAGATTTGCCAGGATGCCATTACGCGTTGATAACGCAGTACCGCCACCACCAATCAACGGTACTGATTGACGAATAAAGTAGCTGGTATCAGCGCCTGCAAATTGTGGATTTTCTAAAACGGAGTCAAAGCCACCCGCTTTATTATCATAAGGATCCTTATCACCAGAAGCCCAAAGTGCACTGGCACGTACGCGATACCAATCGAAGTCTCGAGATAATTCCATCGCCCCAAAATAAGCGCTAATATCTTCTTTGACACCGGACAGTTGTCCTTTGCTTACGTTACCCGTTGCGTAATAGCCAGATAAATTAAGATTCCAACGTCCAAAGTGGCCATCTCCATTCAAGCCGAGATAGGTAACATCATAATTATAGGGTCGCCCGGATCCGAAAATTGCAGGACGTTCCAAGAACCCATTATCGTTAAAATAAAGGGGGCGGCTGCCTTCGCGATTACGACTGTGCAGAACTGTACCTTGTGTGGTAAAGCCAAGCACTGGCGTATCTTGGCTATAAACGTTAAACAGGAACAAGTCTTCTTTACGCAAGCTTTGGCTAATATCATTCAAGCCACTATTGGTATCTTTTTCCAAACGACGAAACCAGCCAAGATTGTATTGCAACGTGTTATTAGCACGCGTACCAAACAAACGCACACCCAAAGGTTGGTCAAGAAATAGAAAGCCACGAAAATCGGCGGTGATGGGCTGAATGCCGACGCGCAAGCTATCAAAGTCGTAACGATCAGAAACGTTGCGCAAGTGCTTATCAACGAACAACTCTTGTACGGCTGCAAAGCTATCGGTACGCGTAGGACCATTAGCAGGATTAACATTTACTGCGCGCACTTCTTGAGTATGCGTGTAGTTAACATTGAAAACCGGAACAAAACGGAATTCGTAATCCGGTGGTTTAAACGTTGTATTACCCTTGATCAACGCAAAGTTGAAAATTGCAGTTTCCGCCAACGTGTATTGCTTGCCGCGTCCAAAAGTGCCATTGGAGCCAGCATTCAGCGTGGATTGCGCGCCCACAGGCGTTGGCAACCGTCGCGCTTCAATTAAGGTGTCAGAAATCGCGCCAAAGTTAAAAAACCATTCATCGCCCAGCACATCCTGTAACACGGGTAGATCACCCTTAATCACATTTGGGTTATACGGGTCGAGGATATTGTAGGGCAGTAAATTCAGCGCCTTCACCAGACGCCAGCGATCCCGTATCGGAATTTCCTCGCGCACCAGATAAGGCGCTGGTGGTTCAACTTGTGACGGATCAATGATAGGAAGTCGAGGCTCAATAGGCGCACCTTGTGGACGGCTGCGTACGACGGCCGTTTCTTTTTCCTTTTCTTGCGCAGCGACAACTTCTGCGGCTTGCGCTTTCGTTAAGGATTCTGTCCGACGCGGATCCAATTGGCCTGCCGCATAATCGATGCGCCGATCTTTCGGAAATGGCTTAATAACTAACGTCGAACCCGTCCCGGTAGGTGCATTGAATATCCAAGCTTCACCACCACCAAAGCGTTTTACGCGATACCAATCGCCTTGTTTTAGATCTGCATCGAGTTCGACGCTTTGCTCTATGCGTGCAATCACTGGCAAGGATTGATCAGGGTGCTCATAGACAGCAACACTCGGCGCCAGCACTTGAACCAAGTAATGTTGGGTTGTTATCTCCGCCGCTGACTCAGCCACGGATGTAGACGCGCTTGCCATGTGGATCAAATCCGACCGAACCCAACCTTCCCGATCTAATACCGCAGGTTTAGTTCGCCGAATTTTGCTCCATCCATTCTCCTGTTGCAGTACCTGCACTATTTCGCCCCGGTACATCACAGCCAAGATGCGTTCATCTTCTCCCGGACCTGCACGCATGCGCGATGCGGTTGCAACTTCCGCTTGCGTCTCGACGGCTGCAGCCAATACAGGTTGCACCCAAATCATTGGCGCTGTCAGCGCAAATAGGGACGCTACCATTAAACGAAGTTGTCTATTTTTATTTGCCATCGCACACATTGGTTTCATTTGAGTCAAGATAAGGCGCAACCGGACAGTTCACGTAGCGCAACTGCCCACCCGGTAAGCCCATAATCGTGTCGGCACGAATAGCGACTTTTGCATTATGAATATCGCTCCCAGCACCTAACGCTACACCCGCATTATAAAGCCCGATAAAAGAGATGAAGTTATCCTGGTCGATACCGTCACCGGAAATGCCAATACCACCGACCAACGTATCACCACGATAAATTGGGAAACCACCGGAGAATATCTGGATACCATTGGCCGATACTGCACTGCAGGTGGCCGCAGGCGTTGCAGTCAAAATATTGTTCACAACTTTAGTTCCTACCAAATCCAACTGTAAACCCACATTAAACGGGCTCCACTTGGTACTGTAATCCAGAGACAGCGGCCCCGCCGCGTTCGCATTTATACCATCCGGGAAAAACGGACGCGCGATCAAACCAATCGTTCTGTTACTGTAGGCAATGCCATCGGCAAATGCCGTCGTGCTGATCTGCGCTCTTGCGTTCGTTGTGTATTGGCTAATAGCGCCATTATTAATCCCCGCCGCACCCACCACAAAACCCGGTTGCGCATTTAACGTTGCATAGGCATCTGTGCGCGAAAAAAACATGGAGGTGCGCGCTTTTTGCACCGCTACATCGGTGCCAAATACCGGTGCATCCGGCGTGCGGATCAACCCAACAATCGCACCATTGGTATCCACCACGGCGATATTCACTTGCGCTTGAGAACCTAGTGGCAAACGAATTTGACCCCGCGTGCGGTTAGTAACGCGGATGTTCTCGGCTAGAATTTGAATCACTTCCGCCTGCGTCATTAAGCCATCCGTACCAGCGATAGCTGGGTAGCGGTTAACTCCCGCACCATTCACCAGCACAAATGCATTTAACCCAGTGAAATTGCCGCTACTATCAGCTAAATAACCTGATGCAGCCGTATTAAATGCGGTGCCATCTATCACGCCACCAGCCGCGGTGAAGTAGCCTGGAACATCGACCAAAGCGCCACCGGACGGCATCGCCGGTGCTACTGCAGGATTCGTAGAAATTGCCTCGGAATCGGTAAACCGCAGGGTGCGTCCATCAACGGTAATGCGATCAGCACGACGATTCGTCGGGGCGCTAAACCCACTGCTACCTGCCACAGCAATGAGTTCATCGACGCTCATATCGGTGTCAAGTATGTTCAAGTCTAGACTATATAAACCATCGGATATTACGCCGATGCCGCCAACCACCGTCCCATTTTTGTAAAGCGGCAATCCACCGGGGTCAGCCGAAAGTCCCAGGGGTGCACCGTGTGGGCCACGGCTACCGCCTGCTGCTTTATTCCAGGCGACATCAGAACAGGACAGTGAAGAAAACTGCACACCGAACAAAGGACCGCCTGGTTGATTTGTTTCATGCGGATTGAAATTCTGCTGCACAATTTGGCTCGCCGTACGACTGGTAAACGCATTGCCTTCAGAAGAAAGAAATGCACCGGTAATCGCTTTGCTGATGGCCGTGTATTCTGCACCGACCGCTACGCCTTGCAACCCACCGGTTACTGCACGACCAGCGGTAATCGTCGCGTTGGATGCACCACCGATTTGATAGACTCCCAAAACATTACCAACCCGATCCACGACAGCAATCGTGGTATTTGCGGCAAGATGCGCTTGGGCCTCTTTGACCGCTTGACTGATGATGCGATTGACTTCAGCCGCAGACAAGAAACTGGGCGTTGTCAAGGCGCAACTACCTGTACAGCCTGCGTCGCTGTTGATTGTCGCTCCGCCACCACCACCGGCACTACCGCCACACCCGGTGAGTATGCTCAACAGCAACAAGACAACGATCAATCTCATTTCTTTCCTTTCGGCTTCGATAATAATTGCGCTTGCATCTCGGCGTGCCAATAATTTCGACCGGCATGGAATTGATGGCAAGTAGCGCAATCCGACGTCACTTTTCCGGATACTGGCTTAGCACCGACATGGCACTCTCGACACTTCTCGATATTCGGCATCGCAATATCTTTGGATTCTTTCGAATTTTTGACAGCATGACAGCTCGCACATTCCTCGGTCGTATGTTTGGCGTGCGAAAATATCGCTTGCGGCATCCACACTTGCGCGATGCGTACCGGCGCGACTTCCCAACCGTTTTCATCGCCAGTCCGTTTGACGATATGGCAGGTGCTGCACACCTTGCGTTTCTCAAACATGTCGTACAACACTTGCTTCGCCTTTTGATTGGCGATTAGCAGCGCCTCTTGGCGTTGCGGATAGCTCAACACTGCACCAGGTCGCATCCGCCGCAGATCAGGAGGAGGGCTAACTCCGGGCGGAACATCACCAAGCACTAAACGCGCATAGAATTCACGCAACATCGTAGCCATTTCCGTTTCCGAGCCATGCGGCGCCTGACGGTTTGTCACTTGCGGCTCAAACGCCAGTGAGTGGCACTTCTGACAGTGTTGCTCCATCACAATCGGCTTGATCAACCGACCGCCTTCGTCAGGTTCGTGGCAATCGGCGCACTTCATTACCGTACGACGTCCTTGTGCATCGCGCACACCAGCGGCATCCCGCTTACCATCAGGATCGCGCACACCATCTGGATCCAGATGCAATTTATGGTTGAACTTGAGGTTGGAATGTTCAACCAGCAGTTCCGCGTTCTTCTTATCTTGACGCACACGTCGAATCAACTTGGGTTTATCTGCATCCAGCAACGATAGACGGAAAGCCGGATGTTCAGTCCGGAAATCTGTCACCTTGCCAGACTGCGCGTCGGCGGCGACTTTCTCCACATCCGTATGACAATCCGCGCATTGCTCTTGCGCACGCGGCGCCAATTGCTTTCCTTTATGATCGCGATGACATTCAGCGCAACGCATGTCGCGAAATGCAGCGCCTTGAGGCCCCGTCAATTCCTTAGCAGGAACATGTTCTTTGATTCGCTTATGACAAGTGACACACTCCTGATCGCGCGTATGTTTGAAAGGAATCTGGTGGCATGCTCTGCAATCCGAAGCAAAAGGTTGATGGCCTTGGGACAGCGGCCCGGGATTCCAGGATTGCGTGAATTTGGCGCTAACCGCCTGCGTCATTTGCCCCACCGAACCCGCGTTCATCTTAGCCGCAGCTGGCGAACTCAATCGACCCAACAAATCCGCTGAGATTGGAACCAGCAAAGTCAGTATTAATAAGCCAAGAAAAGCTAAATAGGACAAACGACGTTTTGAAATACGATTTTCAGTCGGTGCAACTCGAGTCAGAATATCCCCTGCGTCTCCACCTTCCAAGGGGTTCACCAACGTGATGGACAACGCCAGCGGTATTCCCTCCGACGCAGCCTCGACTTGCAGTAAATAGGGGCCGACTTCAATACGGTCGCCGATCGCTAATCGGCTATTTTGAGCGGCTTGTCCATTGACCTGAATACGCCCAGGATCGGCCTCAATGACAGTACCGTCATCGGTAACGGTAATGCGCGCATGAGATAAGGCTACACGCGGATCGGCCAAATGAATTTGACATTGCGTGCCGCGGCCAATAATGAACACTGAACCCGGAATACGTCTTTGATCGCGCTGGGTCTGACCCCGTTGATTGACCGTAACATTGGTAACTTGGATTTCCATTGCGAGCCGGTCCTTGGGTTACCAGTAATAAAAGACGGAAAGAATATGCGCGATTAAGGTTGCGAGCAGCGCAAAAGATAAAGGCACATGCAGATACAACCAAATTCGCATGAGCGCCCGATAGCGCAAATCGCGACGAACGCGATCTGTTAATGCACTCTTACGTGTCATTTCCGACAACAATTGCCCGTTAATGCGTGCTTGCTCCGGTGTTAATTTAGTGCCCACACGCATCAACGCATCACAAGCGGCACGCGTAGGACAAAACTCATTCATCGCGGTAATTTGTCGACGCATGCTACTTCCCACCGCCAAGGCACGAGGATGGGCTCGGGTCGCTTTCAAAACAATGGTGTTGGCCTCATCCGGTAGATCTAATGCCAACTTTCGACATTTACGATCCAAGTCGGCAATCTTTAACAGCAAACTCTCCAACGTCTCTCCTGCAAGATTGCCCGTCATGAGTTCGGGATATCGCAAATAGGCATAGACGCCAAAAAAACCACTCAGAATAACAATGACCATTAGGACATAGGCCAGGGTATGGATATTCCATCCAAATTCGAAAGCACTATGCAATGTTGCAATAATGATTAAGCTTGTACCCAGGTAAACGTGCGCCGAAGTCCATCCTTGTACGCTGCCCATATTGGATCGATAGCGGCGCTTACGCACACCCAGCAACATCAACCATACAATCAAAACCGCAGCAATCGTACCTAAGGTATAGCCGAGCCAAGTGCCGCCATAAGGTTTAATGTACACAACCGGGGGTTCATGCCATATATAAACGACCAGAGACAACACGCAGAACCATAACGCGAGTTTTAAGTAGCGCGCGCGCTTGAAGGCAAGAATAGACTGATTTTGGTGCATGGCTGATGTTAGGCGAGAGCCCATCACCTCTTATTTTATTGGCGCGATTAATTAGCGCCTGCCGCACTAAATGAACAAATTATGATTTAAGCCAGCGGGCTGTCTCGCAATTTAAACCTTGTTTAAATTTGAAGCCTTGAATAACCCAAGATTAAATCAAAAATCTTCTAATTAGATACAGAGCTAGGCATTTTTATAGCACTAAAGTATATAGGAATGAATAAACAGCGTGTAATATTTTTCCCTTTCCAGGGGATCGCTAGTTACCACCACTGACCCCTGACCAAATAGCAATACCCTAAAACCATAATTACTTTAAGGTTATTTCATGGGGACCTTTTTTGCAAGCGAACATTTTGCGGTAAAGTGAACTAGGTGCACGAATTCTTGAGCACGACAACCAACCCCGACAACCCAACCGATGCAGAAGCATAAACACAAAAGAATAATACGAACGCCTGGATTTACCTTGATCGAAATCCTAGTTGTCGTAATCATCATCGGCGTCATGGCAAGCAGTATTGCGATTAAGGCATTTCCGGATGATCGCAGCCGCCTACGACAAGAAGCTGAACGACTCGGATTATTGCTAGCACAAGCGCGCGACGAGGCATTTCTCAGCGGCCACAGCATTACATGGTCAATACAAAATCAGACCTATAGCTTCTGGAAACTGAATAACGAACGCCAATGGGTGCCGCTGACCAATAATCTAGCGCTAAGATCGCGCACCTTACCAACAACAATCTCATTAATTGATTTAACCATAAACGCAACGAAAGTTCCTTTGAGCCAAAGTGTAATATTCTCCCCATCCGGACTAAATATCCCATTTTCAGCCACTCTGGCTACGCAGGAGTATCGGGTACTCTTGTCAGGCGATAGTGCCGGTCGCATACAAATCAAAGATGAAAATTAAAATACGCACAACTGGTTTTACGCTAATCGAAGTTTTAGTGGCACTCGCCATTCTAGGCATCGCTTTATCCGCAGTTTTACGCGCCAGCGTCGTCACCACAGATCAAGCCCAAGCAATAAAACTGAAACTGCTGGCCCAGTGGAGCGCAGAAAATTTACTAGCAGAACAAATAGCGCGTAAACATTGGCCAGATCCGGGGATACAAACAGGCAATAGCGAACAAGCCGGTATCACGCTGCAGTGGGAACAAACCACGACCACTACGCCAAATCCAGATTTTCGACGCATCGAAATTAAAATTTATGCGCAACCAGACCACACCTATGCTTTAACCCAATTAGTAGGGTTTGCAACAAATCCGTCAGCGTTATGAACCTACACAGCAAACAAAAGGTATCAGGGTTCACGCTGCTCGAAATGCTCGTTGCGCTTGCCATCTTTGCAATAATATCCGTGATGACCTATCGCGGTCTGACGACTGTTCTGCAAACCCGTTCGCATCTTGCGCAAGAAAACCGCAAGTGGCAGGACGTGGCGCTACTCTTTACCCGCATTGAACAAGATTTGTCGATGCTGGCCAAGCGTTCCGTGCGTGATACCGACAACCGCTCTACTGCGCCATTCCTAGCCATGCCCATTGCACAGGGAGCACAAGACGCAATCCTCATGTTTACCCGCATGGGATTCCCGGAACAAGCGAACACCTTAGCTGGACCATTGCGCTGCGGTTATCGCTTACGCCGCGATACCGTCGAACAACTTTTGTGGGCAGCCCCAGATGCAGCACCGCGCGCGACACCCATCGTCAATCATCTCCTAGACAATGTTGCCGCCATGGAATTCCAATATTTAGATCAGATAGGAACCTGGCACACGCATTGGCCACAACCGGGAAATACCCGTATTTTTCCCGCTGCCGTACGCATAGTCATCGAATTAAAATCCAAAGAACGCATTACACGGATTTTCGCCCTACCGGCATTACAATGACCCGAGGCAAACAACAAGGCGCAGCCCTAATCTTGGCCATCCTCGTCGTAGCGTTAGCATCGACCATCGCTATCTTCATGGCTAGCCAGCAGTCCTTGTGGACACAACAAATGCTTAATCTAAAGGGGCGTGCGCAAGCCGAGGCATTGGCGCATGCCGCAATCGATTGGTCACGCGGGGTATTGGCAGAAGATGCGCGCAACAGCAAAGCCGACCATTTTGGAGAATCCTGGGCGCGTGGCTTAATTTCGTTACCCGTCGAATCCACTAATATCAGCGGCACCCTTACCGATCAGCAAGCTTTGTTTAACTTAAATAACTTGGTGCGTGATGGCCATGACAGCGAAAATGATATCGCGTTGTTCAAGCGCTTACTGGCCCACTTGCAACTACCGACAGAGCTTGTGAATCCATTGTTGGATTGGATTGATGAAGATAGTATGGTACATATTCCCGGTGGCGCAGAAGATGTCGAATATTTGCAGAGTCCTCAACCATATCGATGCGCAAATCAAGCTTTATTGAGTGTCGATGAGCTTTACCGCGTGCGTGGTTTCAATAAATCGAATATAGACCGACTTAAACCCTTCGTCACAGCGCTACCCGAACGCACGACGATTAATATCAATACCGCACCGCGTGAGATTTTGAGCGCCTTATTACCCGATTACGCAGAAACTGATATCAGCACCCTACTCGATAATCGAAAGACTGCTTTTTTTAAAAGCAAACAAGATTTCCGCGCACGCCTGCCGATAGCCACATCGGGTTTGCGCGATGAATCTTTTGATGTTGCCAGTAACTATTTTTTAGTCCAGATCATCGTACGTGCCCAACACGCCGACAGCGCTTACAAGGCGCTTCTGGCCAGGACGCTTACGGGGAACTGGCCAGTGATCGTTTGGCAATCAAAATTAGTCGAATAAACATAACGCGTTTTTAGGATTAGGCATGTCGATCTTGCAAATTTATGTTCCCGAGTCAGGTATTGCGGAAAACTGCGCCTGGGTCTTGCGCGATGCTGGCACCGTTAAGACCGGTAGCAGCGCCTGTTCAGCTGTTCCGCAGGCCGATCAAATCCTACTCATCGTTGCCGCAAGCCGCGTATTGCTCACTCAAATCCATCTGCCCGCAGTTAGACAAGGTAAATTGCGTGAACTTTTGGCCTTTGCGGTAGAAGACAAATTACTCACCGAGCCGGACAAAATTCATGTCGTTGCTTCCTCACGCATACAGAGTGGTGAGACGCCGGTTGCCATTATCGATAGAGCCTGGTTTCGACAACAATTAACCTATTTGCAACAACAGGGCATCCACCCCACCCAAGCGTTGCCCGAAACGCTACTACCTCGCTTAGCAAGTACTGCCTGGAGCCTAGTCTGGAATGGTCAAGGTGGTTTTGTGCGCATCGGCCCTAGCGCCGGAATTGTTGTCGATGGCGGAGACCTGCATACCCCGCCAATCGCTTTAACGCTGGCACTGGAGGAGGCGCGCCTCTTAAAAACAGCGCCATCGCGCCTCTTGGTCTACCCCATCAATGGCGCCAGTACGCCTGAGTGGTCAAACAGTTTGAACCTCGACATCGAACAATGTGGCACGTGGGCATGGCAAAATGCCGAAACCCATGACGCTTCCACGTTAAATTTATTACAGGGTGAGTTCGCCCCTCCAAAGAAAAATAAAACCTGGCTGCCCCAATTGCGCCCAGTATTCGTTCTCATCGGTTTAATTGTTACCGTACAACTGGTTGCACTATTTGCAGATTGGCTGCTTCTGCGCCAAGAGCATCAACGATTGCAAAACGAAATGGTTGCTACGTTTAAACAAGCATTTCCTGAAGCTACTGCCATTGTCGATCCAGCATTACAAATGCGCCGCAATCTCTCCGATATACAACGTGCGCACGGTACTTTAGCCAGTACCGACTTCTTACCGCTTCTGGCCGCTGCCGCACCCGTCATCCATCAAGCAAAACTTCTAGGCATGCACTATGAGCAAGACCAACTACAAATTGAAATCTTGATCCGCGATACCATCCAAATGGAGACTTTACGCGAACAGCTCAGCTCATTACCCTACCCTGCAATCATTAACACATCAGAGACAACACCGACCGGAATCAAAGCCCAGCTAAAGCTCGGCTCGAATTTCTTGTCCCACGAGAAAAAATAATGAAAGACAAAATACTAGCCTTTTGGCAGCAACGAAATTACGCCGAGCGCCGCACCATCATGATCGCGGGCACGCTACTGATGACCGCACTACTGTATGTCTTTATATGGCATCCGTTAACACAAGAACAACAGCGCTTACGAACCGTACTTCCGCAGATACGTGCTACAACGGCGCAAATGCATCATCAAGCTACAGCGATAAACCATCTACGCAATGTGCCGCAAAAAAACTTTAACGCTAATATCCGTGAGGCCCTTGAAAAGGCGGCAGTAATTAGCGCACTTGGCTCACCATTTCAACAGACGCTCCTAGACAATAGACACGCAAAAATCACAATCAATGCCATCGCCTTCGATCGCTGGATCGAATGGATCAATATTCTGCAATCAGAACAAGGTGTCCGTATTGAATCGGCGGAAATCGTTACGCTTACCGAACCCGGCATAGTGAAAATTCAAGCCACGCTTTCTTCGCCCGCCAGCCGCTAATGCGTTTTACCCCGACCGGACAAAAACCTTATATCGCCATACTGTGCGCGGCCTATTTACTGATTTTAGCTGCCACCACCCCAGCAATACTCCTTGAAAAAATTTTTGCTACGCAGTCCGGCATCCAATTGGAACACCTTTCGGGGACACTTTGGCATGGCACTGTAGGCAAGGTAAGCTTTCCCAGGAGGATCGGCGTAGCACCCATTCAAAACCTGCAATGGAACTTTCAATGGCATTATTTATTCCGTGGAGAACTCGCCGTTAACCTTGAAAGCGCCGACATCGTTGGTAGCCTAACTTTGGCGCGTGGCTTCGGTGGACTGCGTATAGCGCAAGCTGATCTTGCCCTGCCGACAGAAGACCTAACGCAATTCTTCCCGCAGCTTGGCCTTTGGCAGCCCGGTGGCGAGGTGCAACTCCAAACGCAAGGTTTCGCACCGAATACGAGAACGGCCGACGAGATAAATATTGTATGGCGCAACGCAACGCTTAATTTAACCTCATTGCAACCCTTGGGAGATTATCAGCTACAACTGCTAAACGAAGATGGGCAAATTAAGACTCGACTGAAAACACTAACCGGAAAACTGCAATTAGAAGGTGTTGGCACATTCACGAAGGATGGATTCCAATTCACCGGCAGCGCTCGTGCGTTTCCCGCCTACGCTACACAACTTAAACCGCTACTAGATTCGTTTGGGCAAGACCGCGGAGATGGCTCACATATTTTTCAGCTAGCGTTTCATTAACCTGGGTTTTGACTTAGGAAAGTGGACAGCGGCTGCGGTTCAATTAACCAATTCCCTTGGACATAATCAACCCCAATTCGCTTTAAATGATCGTGAATCATTTCAGATTCCACATACTCCGCAATCGTCTTCAATCCCAAGATATGGCCGATATGATTAATCGATTCGACCATGGCACAATCCATGGGATCCGTTGCCATGTCTTGTACGAAGGCGCCATCAATCTTCAAGTAATCAACAGGCAAATTCTTCAAATACGTAAAAGAAGACAACCCGCTCCCGAAATCATCAAGCGAAAACTTACACCCTTTTAATTTGAGTGCGTGAATAAAACGAATCGCATCCGTTAAATTGGTGATGGCCGCCGTTTCTGTAATTTCAAAGCAAATTGCCGCATAAGGCACGTGGTTAATGTTGAATTGACGTTCAATAAAATCCAAAAACTTTTCATCGCAAAGTGAATGCCCCGAAAGATTTATAGTACAAACCGATTGGCCATCATAGGCCTTGGGAAATAACAAAGGAAACGCTGACAAGGTCGCCCCGACGACCCAACGGTCGATCGATGGCATTAAGTTATAACGCTCTGCGGCAGGGATGAATGCCATCGGCAACACCACCTCCCCGTCATCATCCAGCATCCGCAACAAAATCTCAAAATGCGTATCGGCCCCCGAGTGCGGATACAACGGCAAGATCGGCTGCACATAGAGGCGCATGCGATTTTCTTCCAAGGCCCGTGTAATGAGCGTTACCCACTGCATCTCGCCTTGCCGTTTAACCAACTCCGCATCTTCGGCTTTGTAAACGTGTACGCGATTCCGTCCGCGATCTTTTGCCTCATAGCATGCTGCATCAGCGTAGCTAAGCAGCCCGGACAACCCCTCGCTTTCCGCCGTGATGGCGACTAAGCCGATACTGACGCCGATCGAAAAAGAATTATCGTGCCAAACAAAGCGAAAATCCTTTACCTGCTGACGTAATACATCAGCAATGGGATGAGCTTGCTCTAAATTACAGTTCAGCAGCAACACGCCAAACTCATCCCCGCCCAAACGGGCTAACGTATCTCGGTCTCGCAATCGCGCTTGCAACAAGGTCGCCAGCTGACGTAACAATTCATCTCCGGCTATGTGGCCTGATGTGTCGTTCACGATTTTGAACTGGTCTAAATCCAGATAACACAGGGTATGCGCCTCATTCTGTTCGCGTGCACTAATCAAGGCCCGCTCCAAACGTATTTCAAATTCCCGTCGATTCGGCAAGCCCGTCAACGCATCATGTGATGCTTGATAGGAAAGTCGAGAAGTTGCTTCGTCGATACGCTCCTGTAAATTTTCATGAGACATTTTGAGTGCAGCCGTCATCCTGTTGACACCATGCTCCAATACTTGCAACTCTCCTGTTGAAATTTCATCGACGCAAACATTCAATTCGCCGTTAGCGATCTTCTGCACAGCATCTGATAAATATTGGATTGGACGCGTCACTTGTCGACTCATGCGAAATGCCAGTATGCCGCTCACCGACAACCCTAAAAAAGTAATCATGAGCCCATTACGAACCAACTCGTTCTGGCGTTGGACGGTGTGCGCACGGCTCATTTCCACATACACACGCCCAACGTTTTGCATTTTCATTGATTGTTTTTTGTCTGCATTGGCAATATCTTCAATCTCAATTTGACTTAACATCACCGGCGCACTAAAAATTAGCGTCGTGTCATTTTCAGAGGTAGCAAGATCAAGACCGGTGTGTGTATTTAGTAATTGCTGTGCCTGTGCCACTGTACCGTTTTGGGCCAAAACACGATTGTTAATATCTGCAATCATGACCCAATTAACATCCGCTTCTCTTTTTGCTTCACGCGTCAAATGCTGAAGAATCTCGTGGTTCGCAGAAAAAACACCATATTCGCTGGCCGGCGCCAATTGACGCGCAATCGCCAAGCCGCGTTCACGTAGCGATCGTTCAATATCCATGATTTGGCTATTGATAAAATAGAGCGCTAAAACCACTGCGATTAAAGCGGTCGGTGCCAGCGCGAGAAACAACACCTTGCCTTGGATACCCCATTTATTCATTCGCGCTCCGCTCCCGCTTTAATGTGTTCCAATATCGTCGCTTCTTCCTGTAGACCAACACCCAATGACTGTCCGACTGAATAATTCACACTGACAGAAAAATATTTTGGGTGCTGCGGCGGCGGTAGCTGAACATTCCTTGTTTGAAATATGTGTATAAGGGTTTCGGCCGTTTGCTGCCCGATTTGCGCCGGTGTCGAATACACTGCCGCAAGTGCACCCGCTTTAACATAGGCGTTGGAATACGCGATTAACGGTGTTTGCACACGATAGGATGTCAGTAAAATACTTTGCGCGGTATTTGAATTAAAAATCAACGGGTCTGGCAACGCCAACAACACTTTGCTTTTGGCTAACAAACGCTTCAATGCAGGAATAATTTCATCCTGATTTGCCACCTGTTGAATATCCAGGACTAGTTTCTGCTCACGTGCTGTTTGCTGCAAAGGTTTAATACGCTCAACTGAGCCCGACCCCAGCAAAATACCGACACTATTACGCCCAGGCAGCAACTGCTTGATCAGTCGAAATTGACGTGCCCAGGGTTGATCCAAATAGATCGCCGAAAATCCACTAGCGTCTCGACGGGTACGGCTCCGCGCAAACTCATAATTCTGACGTGGCACCAAAATATTGAGCGTTGGCTTATTGATATTAAGTGTGGTGTCCATGGCGCGTGTACCGACCGCCACCAACATGTCCGCTTCTGCCAAATCCGGCGAATTCTCCGCCAGGGCTTCCAACATCAGCGTGCGCAGCACAATCGAGGAGCCTTGCTCCCGTAGATGGCTACGCATGGTTTCTACTGCTTCGCGATATGACGTACCATTTCCGCTTAAAACCACCAGTACTTGCGGGGCGGCGAATGCGAATCTCGATACAAAACACAAAGTACATACAAGTAGTATGCGTCTGTAAACACGCCACCTAAGTCGCATTCTGATCGTGTCTTTAAACAGACTAAAACTCCATACTCAACGTTGCGAGCACACGCAATTTAAATTCATTATCGTTGCGATATTCGGTATATGGTTTGAACAAATTTTGAAATACGACTGCCGCTTGGCCACGCTGGCCCGCCAAATGAAAATCATGCGCCAAGCGTGCATCCAAACGCCGATGAATTTTCAAGCGATCGCCATCGCCGATCGGTTCGAGCAAACTCACATAGTAATATCCCAAACTAGCCTCAATAGTGCTGCCAAAGCGATGTGACAGTAACGCGCTCGCCGTATGGCTAGGGGTCGCGTATTGCAAATCCTCTGCCACAGCATTGTTAAAGGATCGATCAATAATGGTTTTGGTATAGGCGTGTGAAAAATTAAGTTGCGAGCCACCTACGTGCCAACGAACTTGTGTTTGCACGCCCTTTGTCGTCACATCTGCAGCATTTTGAAATACAAAATACTCGAAGGGGGCGATCACCTTAACCGGCGCAATCACATTACGAACACGATCTACATAGAATCGAACATCCGCCGAAAATCCCTGAATAGGCGCATCGAACAGATAAGCCAATTCATGACTCGTAATCTTCTCCGGAGGTAAGCTGGCGTTACCGAAAAAACGAGGCACCGATATCGGGCCAATGGCCGTATTAATCCTGACACTGTAGCTGCCAATATCTTCAAGTACGGTAGGGGTTCGTAGGGCACGCGATATACCAGCGCGAATCGTGTGCCCCGGGGCTAAGTGATAGCTCAGCGCCAAACGCGGCGATAGGTCGGTACCGGTAATATCGTTACGCTCCAAAGCCGCACCGGTATTCACAACCCAATCCGTGGCTGGGCGCCATTCGGCATTAAAAAAAGCACGGTGTAATTGCGTCTTTTGGGTTTGTTCATTTCCCAAATACAGCGGGGCATGCACCTGATCCAATCGGCTGCTTAGACCCCAAGCCAAACGCAATGTGGGCGTTAAGCGCTGATTGCGTTGAAACTCAAGATCAAAACGCTCCGCATCGAGATCATTGCGGATCACCGTCGCCAGAATCGGTAATGCGCCATTCAAAAACGGGATGGTGGTGAACACTTCATGATTTACGTTATAGGTGTGGTAAAACTGTAAGGACATCTCATCATCAGGCCCCACGGCTTGACGCCACACCAATTGCTGAAAACTGCTTTGCACTTGCTGGTTACGCGGCCCATCGGTTTTACTACCAAAATAACCGATCCCGAATGCCGCGCCGGTATAGCCTAATTGCACTTGTAAGCTATTGTGATTATCAATACGGAAGTCTCCACGCGCAGAAACTGAATCTGTGTGTTGGCTATCGTTGCGCAACTCAAAGCCGCTATCTTGTTTATGACTTAACGTAACGCGATAGTCCCAACCACCTACGGCCCCTCCCATGCGCACCAGTCCATCGGCAACATCGGGCGCGCCGATTCGACTTGTGACCAATACACCCTGATCCTGAACCGGATGCCGAGTAATGATATTGATCACGCCGAGAAATGCGTTGGCACCATAGGTGGCGGCATTGGGTCCGCGCGTAACTTCAATCCGCTCGATATCTTCCAAGGCAAGCGGCAAAGCAGTCCAAGGCACCTGCCCGAACATCGGGGTATAAACCGACTTCCCATCAAGCAATACTTGCACACGACCAAAAAAACGATTATTGAGCCCCCCGCTGACCAAGTGTTCATTGCCAGAAAAAAGCCCAACGTAAAAACCAGGAACCAAGCGAAACACATCAGACAGATCACGAAAACCCGATGTCCGGATCATTTCGCGATCAATCACAGTGACCGCCGCCGGCGCTTCTGCAATCGGCTGCACCAAACGTGAAACCGTCAGCACCATCGGCATGTCGCTATAAAAATCCTGCTCAGATAACGGGGTATTCACAGATTCAACAGCAACAGCCCCTGCTGTAAATAACATTCCAAATATACTGAACAATATTCCGCAGAACGGATGATCGATTAATGCTTTCATGTTCTTGTTCCCCATACGCCAACAGCGATACTCAACGGGAATGTTGGCAACGCATCATTCGTAGCATTGAAATGTTTTTTTAATCCAACTTATTCCAAATACACGACCCTTTGCTTGCTTTCTCGATGTCTCCCAACAAGGCTTCATGTGCCGCTAATTCCTCTGTGGATGCGAACAAGACTTGCAATGGCAAAGAAGACGTAAGCGCCGCATCAGCAGTGATTTCTTGTGTCGTCGGTGCCATCTCAATCATCAAGCTTTCCTGACCGCGTGTCATAGCGAGATACACTTCCGACAAAAGCTCCGCATCCAGTAAGGCGCCATGCAAGGTACGGTTGGAGTTGTCGACTGCATAGCGTTTACATAATGCATCCAAATTATTTTTCTGGCCGGGATGCAGATCTTTGGCCAGTTTTAAAGTATCAATCACACCGGCACAATAAGTTTCGACAGGCGCCAAATTCAGCAGTGACAATTCATGATTCAGAAATCCCACATCAAACGGCGCATTATGAATGACCAATTCGCCACCACTGACAAAACGGATGAACTCTTGCGATACCTCTGCGAACTTGGGCTTATCTTGCAGAAATTCTAGACTGATACCGTGAACCTGCTGCGCGCCGCTGTCGATTTCGCGTTCCGGATTGAGATAGCAGTGGTAGTGATTCCCGGTGAGGCGGCGATTGACCATCTCCACCGCAGCGACTTCGATAATGCGATGGCCGAGCGCTGGACTCAGACCCGTCGTTTCAGTATCCAAAATAATTTGTCGCATTACATTCCAATAAAATTGTGATTTTCGTTCTAACTGATATCAAGCTTGTTTCTCGCAGCCTTGATTCGCCAACACATCGGCACGTTCATTCCCCTCATGTCCCGCATGCCCCTTCACCCACAACCACTCTATATCGTGTTGGGTGGAAAGTTGATCCAATTCCAACCAAAGATCGACATTCTTCACGGGCTTTTTATCTGCTGTTTTCCACCCGCGTTTTTTCCAGCCGGTGATCCATTCACTGATGCCCTTTTGCACATATTGCGAATCGGTATGCAACTTGACTTTACTGCGCCGTTTAAGCGCTTCCAGCGCACGAATCACCGCAGTCAGTTCCATGCGATTATTCGTGGTGAGCGGCTCACCGCCGCACAATTCTTTTTCCTTGGCGCCCAAGCGCAGTAACGCGCCCCATCCGCCGGGGCCAGGGTTGCCTTTACAAGCACCATCGGTAAAAATTTCTACGACATCAGACAAGCTCATTCTCCTGGGATGCGTGGTTTTGTTTAGCCCCCTTTTGCGTCACGGGCGCAATCCCGCGCTGTGCGGCCATGCGCTCACTCCACGAGGGCAAAATAACACGCATGCTGTGCACTCGTTTCTTGGCGAGCAAAAAATATACGCCACCGGCCAATGGCCACCAACGATCTCCAGCGGACTCCATAAATTGAAAACGCATCAGCCACTTTTCACTTTGCATTGGTGGCGCATAACAAGCCAGTTTTCCGGCAACCACTTCAAAGCCGAGCAACGCCAGCCAATCTTTTAGGCGCGGCAAGCTGATAAACTTTCCGCGCCACGGATACTCGTCACTGCGACGCTTGATCACATGGCATGCCCCCCAAAGGCTCAACGGGTTAAATCCCGTGATCAATATATGCCCTTCCGGAATCAACACGCGCTCCACCTCACGCAAAATTTGATGCGGTGATGAAGAAAATTCGAGCACGTGCGGCATTAGCGCCAAATCGACACTCTGACTTTCGATGGCCAATGCATCAAAATCAGTGCGTAAGCGTGAAGGTGCATACGGGCCGAGCGTGATATGCGTAGCGATACGGCTAGCCCGCAACAATTCATATTGTGACAAACCAAATTGCAACGCATTAAAGCCGAAAATATCGCTGACCGTCTTATCGATGTAGGCTTGCTCGCGATCCAGCACATAACGACCGAGTGTTGTGTCGTACCATGGACGCGCATCATGCCGACGCTCGACAGTCTGTGTATCATTCATATTTGACAAGTCGCCGCTCTCCACCAACTATAGACATATGATTCAAATCATCCCCATTTCGGCATTTGAAGACAATTACCTGTGGCTGCTCGTCCACGGCACCTACGCCGCCGTGGTCGACCCGGGCGATGCGCAACCGGTATTGGATTATTTGAAACAACATCATCTTACGCTTTGTGCCATCCTCTGCACCCATCATCATGGCGACCATGTCGGTGGCAATCGCGAATTGCTTAGGCACTACCAAGTCCCAGTCTATGGCCCAGCACATGAAAATATTCCTGGGCGGACGCATGCGCTTGTCGATGGCGATATCGTGCGACTACCTGAATTAGCACTGGATTTAACCGTTTTCGACGTGCCCGGCCACACCGCAGGACATGTGGCCTATTATGGCGCAGAAAGCCTATTTTGTGGCGACACCTTGTTTGCCTGTGGTTGCGGTAGGTTGTTTGAAGGCACACCACAAACCATGTACCAATCGCTCAGCAAAATTGCCAGCCTACCCGATGCAACACAAATCTACTGTGCACACGAATACACCTTGGATAACATCCGATTCGCCAAGGTCGTCGAGCCCACGAATCCCGATTTATTGGAACGAGAACGACATGACCAGGAAAGCCGCGCCAACAACCAACCCACCGTCCCTTCTCGATTAGATTTGGAAAAGCGCACCAATCCCTTTCTACGCAGCCAGGTACCATCCGTGATCCAAGCTGCGCAAGAATATGCCGGACACCCGTTCACCGAACCCTGGCAAGTGTTCGCAACTGTACGCGCTTGGAAGGACAGTCTGGATTGAGTTCTCACAGAATAAACCCTTGACTTGAAAGGCCTTAAGCCCGTACTATCGCACTGGATCGCCAACAAAAAAGATTAAATTTGATGCTGTTGAATTGCACCAAACTGACGATTGCAGTTTTGATCGCAAGTATTTATAGCTGTGGCGCCTTGGCCCAGGATACTTTGGTCTCCGCCGCAGATGCGATTAGTGACACTGCCGACGACGCTTCGAATACGAATCCCAGCCCAACTTTAAACCTTGCCGTTGAATTAACGCCGCCGTTGCTTTCCACGGTTACCCCCGATTTGTTGACGGTATTAACACCGCAAAACACAGACGCTAACGACATCGATAACGCTTCACCCGAGCAAACCTCGATCATCAGCATCGAGTCTGCACCCAACGACTCTACCCCATTACTTAAAGCCGCAGATAACCTCGGAAACCCACAGCAAGACTTGTGGGCACGCATTCGAGTCGGCTTCTCTCTCGCCGACCTCGATACGCATTTAGTGCAGGAAAATATCGATTGGTATGTTCATCGACCTGACTATGTTTCGCGGATGTTGGAGCGCAGCAAGCGCTATCTGTTTTATATCGTCGAAGCGGCTGAAAAGCGCGGCATGCCAACCGAGGTTGCTCTGTTGCCGATGATTGAAAGCGCTTTCAATCCGAAGGCCTACTCTAGCGCGCATGCATCAGGTCTGTGGCAATTCATCCCCTCTACGGGTCGTACCTATGGCTTGCAGCAAAACTGGTGGGTGGACAATCGCCGTGACGTGATTAGCGCGACGAATGCTGCCCTCGATTACTTGCAAAAACTGCATGACATGTTTAATAGTTGGGAATTAGCCCTTGCCGCTTATAACTGGGGTGAAGGCTCAGTACAGCGCGCCATTGCAAAAAATAGGGCCAAGGGCTTGCCCACGGATTATCTGAGCTTGCGTATGCCCAGAGAGACGCAGCAATATGTGCCGCGCCTGCTGGCTATCAAGAGCATGATTCAACATCCGGAAAATTACGCCATGGATTTAGGCGTGGTACCGAATACCCCCTACTTTGCACAGATCACCTTGACGCAACATATGGATGTTGCGCTGGCGGCTAAACTGGCGGAAACCACGCTCGAAGAATTTACCGCACTCAATCCGAACTACACGCGCCCAGTGATTCAAGCACGCCAGCCGGCCTCGCTGTTGTTGCCGGTGGATAAAGCAGAAGTCTTTGCGGCGAATCTGGAGAATTACAGCAAGCCTTTAGTTTCCTGGCAGCCTTACCATGCCAAGCGCGGTGAGAAACTCGTTGCGATTGCCAGCCGTCACGGCATCAGTGCGGCGCGCTTGCAAGAAGCCAATGGCCTCAAACTCAAGCGCGGTCGCCTCGTGGGAAATCAAATGCTGCTAGTCCCTGGCTCGAGTGAGGCAAAACTAGAAAATGTCTCCTTTAGCGAAATCAAAGCGGCACCAGAATCCAACGGTGGAATCTATTCCGTGCGCAATGGCGATACGCTACTCTCCATTGCAAAACGACATGGCGTTAAAGCGACTCAAATTAAAGCCTGGAATAATCTCAAATCGAACCGTCTTGCGTTGAATCAGAAACTACGTCTCTTTGCAGACGAACCAACTGAATCCAAACCAACGCGTGTTGCGAGCAGCACTGCACCGGCGAAAGAATCGCGTCAAAAATCCACCTCAAAGCAAAAGCAATACACCGTGCGCCGTGGCGATACGCTGTACTCTATCGCTCAACGCTTTGATGTCGATCTCGATGATTTGCGGCGGTGGAACAAGTTCTCGCACAAGTCCCGCATTCACCCAGGTGACAAGCTCACTGTCGCCCTGGCTAAAAACAGCTAATCTCGCCTTTTTCTCGCTACGCCCCTAGCGGACTAATGATTGCATGGATATAAATGACAGTGCACGGTGTGCCCTGCATCGAAGACACTTTGATCGGGATATTGTTGCGGACATTGCGGCAGCGCCTGTGGACAGCGCGGATGAAAATGACAACCGCTGGGAGGATTGGCCGGCGATGGCATCTCACCTTGCAAGCGGATAATTTCACGGCCAGAAACTTTTTCGACCAGCGGTACTGCCGACAATAAAGCCTGCGTGTAGGGATGTTTGGGCGAACCCAAGACCGACTCCACCGGACCACGTTCCACGATGCGGCCGAGATACATCACCGCCACTTCATGCGCGAGATATTCCACCACCGAAATATTGTGCGTAATGAACAAATAAGACAATTGATGTGCGGCTTGCAGGCTATGCAATAGATTCAAGATTTGCGCCTGTACCGACACATCCAGGGCACTGGTTGGCTCGTCGCAAACGATGAGCTGCGGCTTGACCGCCAAGGCACGCGCGATGGCAATGCGTTGCCGTTGTCCGCCGGAAAATTCGTGTGGATAGCGAAATTGACTCTCTGGGCTTAGACCGACTTCCGTCAACAAACGGTCGATGTGGTCTTGGCGTTGTGCGTTATTGATGCCGAGGACGTGCATCCCTTCTTCCAGAATTTCCATCACCGTCATGCGCGGGTCAAGTGACGAGAAAGGATCTTGGAAGATAATCTGAAATTTCCCGCGTCGCGTGCGCAAAGCTTGCGGGGGCATTTGTGTAAGCTCTTCACCGGAAAATTGCACGCTTCCTGCACTGACTGGCAGCAGTTGCAGCAAGCCTTTTCCGACAGTGGTTTTACCGCAACCCGACTCGCCCACCAAGGCTAATGTGCGGCCAGGAGCGATGCTTAGGCTGACGCCATCCACCGCTTTGACATGACCCACGACGCGCTGCCAAAATCCTTTGCGAATCGGAAAATGCACTTTTAAGTCGCTGACTTTCAACAATGGCCCAACCTCTGCACCGCCTTGGCTGGTAGTTTGTGCTGTCGATAACGGCACAAGTATGGCGCCCAATTTTCCTTGGCCTGCCATCTCTGCTGCGTACAAATGACAACGTACACCGCTACCACCGTCACCATTGATCCAGCGCGGCGCTTGTTCATGGCACACAGCCATTACCTGATCGCAACGCGCAGCAAAGCGGCAACCGACAAATTCCTGATCCAGGCGCGGCACACTGCCACTGATAACCGCCAAGGCTTCACCACGCTTGGAACTACGCGGCAAAGAATCGAAGAGCTTTTGCGAATAGGGGTGACGTGGGCGCTGGAAAAACTCGTCACGCGTCGCCAGCTCCACAATTTCACCGGCATACATCACCGCAACACGCTGCGCGACTTCGGCCACAACGCCCAGATCATGCGTGATAAACAACATCCCCATGCCGGTCTTGGTTTGCAAGTTGCGCAACAAACGCAGCACTTGGGCTTGAATGGTGACATCGAGCGCGGTGGTTGGCTCATCTGCGATCAGCAAATCCGGCTCGCAAGCCAGGGCGATGGCGATCATGATGCGTTGCTTCATGCCGCCGGAAAGTTGGTGCGGATAGCTGGCGAGTACACGCGCCGGATCGGGAATGCCGACTGACTCCAGCAAGCTTAACTGGCGTTGTTTTAACTCTGCATTCGCTAACTGTTGGTGTGTCACCAGCACCTCGCTGATCTGCTGTGACACCGTTAAGACCGGATTTAAGCTGGTCATCGGTTCTTGAAAAATCATGGCAATGCGCGCACCACGCACGCTACGCATCGTGACTTCGGGCAGACTGACGAGATCTTGGCCATCTAAACGAACGCTACCCGAAACAACATGCCCACCCGTTGGCAGCAGACGCAGCACAGATAACGCGGTCATGGATTTGCCACAGCCGGATTCTCCCAGCAAGGCGAAGGTCTCGCCGCGCTCGATGTGAAAACTGACGTCATCCAAGGCGCGCACCTTGCGAGTTCCTGATTGAATCAGGGTGCTGAGATTTGAAACTTCGAGTAAATGCGCCATGGTCTATTGAACCCTAGGGTCGAAGGCATCGCGCACGGCGTCGGCAAACAAATTCGCCGCCAGCACCAATACGAACATGAATACGAATGCCGCCGCCAACGGCCACCACACCATCGGCTCACGCGCCAACTCTAAACGTGCGCTGTTGATCATATTGCCCCAGCTATGCATGGAAGGATCAACACCCACGCCGACATAAGCCAGCACTGCCTCTGCCAGCACCAGCGAGCTGAATTCGAGCGTGATGGTAATCAACACGATGTGCATGACATTCGGCACAATATGCCGTGTCATGATTTTCCAATGGCTAGCGCCCAAGGCATGAGCCGCTTGCACATAATCGAATTCACGCAGTTTCAAGGTTTCTGCGCGCAATAGACGGCACAGCCCAGTCCAACTGGTGACGCCCAAAATCAGGCATAAAAACAGCAAGCGCACATCAGCACGCTCAACCACTGAGTTGAAGGCATCCTTGTTCAAATCCATATACACCTGCAACATCAGCACCGCAGCTGCGATGAGTAATACGCTGGGAATAGAATTAAGCACGGTGTAAATGTACTGAATGACATCATCGATCCAGCCTTTGAAATAGCCGGCCATGATGCCAAACAACAGTGCGAACGGTAGCATCACCAGCGTGGTCAAGATGCCGATCACCAAGCCGGTGCGTATGCTTTTTAAGGTTAAATAGAGGACATCCAGGCCAACCTTATCCGTGCCGAACAAGTGATAATTCGGCGCGAGTTGCCAAACAATCGAGCCGAACCACAACACGATGCCAATGGTGAATAGCAGTGTGCGCCAAGGCAACTCGGTTTGGCCACGCCAGAGGCGTTGCGCCATCTGCGAAAACCGCACTTTTGCATGTGTCGCTAAGGCTGCGTTCAACATGAAACCAAGCAACACCCAAAGCAAGGCGCCAGATATTGCGCCTTTGGTGAAGAGCCGCCATTGGTCTTGCGTGCTTTGATCGATATCTTTACCCAAATGACCACCGGCATATTTTAAACGCGGGAAGAGTCGGGCCACGCGACCATCAGCTTGCTCCACACTTTCCATTGCAAATAAATTGACTGCCAATGGTGCGGAATAGGTTTTCTCGACATGATCGCGTAGCGGCTTTGCCAGGCGGTCAAATGCGCTGATGATCTCGGCGCTATAGACGGTCTTACCGCTGTTGTCTGCTTGCGGCAGCGCCTCACGGAAATGGATCGAATCGAGCAAGCCTATCGTGGCAAACACCAGCAAGATGACACTGGAAGCCACAGCAGTTGGGTTGCGCACGACTTTGCGCCAAGGCGCGAGAAGATGCGGCTTGCTGCGCGTGTAGCCAATATAAACGGCAATAATTACGCACAAGGCGTAGATCAGCCAGTCAGTCCACAAAGGCGTCAGTTGCACCATCATGATAAGCGTACTCGCGGATCAACCCAGGTGTAGGAAATGTCCGTTAACAAGAGACCGAGGATATACAGCACCGATCCCAAGAACACCATGGCATGTACGATGGCAAAATCTTGGCTGCGGATAGCGTCGATGGTGTAACTACCGAGACCTGGAATCCCGAAAAAGGATTCTGATACCAAGCTACCCATGAACAGGGTTGGAATCACGACCACCACACCAGTGAGAATTGGGATCATGGCATTTTTAAGCACATGACGAAACAACACGATCCGCTCCGGCAAACCTTTGGCACGTGCTGTGCGCACATAGTCACGATTCATTTCTTCCAAGAAAATCGTGCGGTACCAGCGACTGCTCCCCCCCATACCGCCAATCACGCCGATCGCCACCGGCAGCACTAAGAATTTGAAAGCATCGGTACCGTACTGATAGCCGGAAATTGGCACTAGGTGCAACAGCTTGCTGATGAGAAATTGCCCACCGATGATGTAGAACAAACCAGAGATCGACATCATGGCTACGCATAACACCACGCCGGCATAGTCGACATAAGTGGCGCGGAAAAATGCCAAAGTGAGTGCAAAAGTAATATAGAGCAACAAACCGACTAGAAATACCGGTGCGGCCAGTGCGAGACTCGGCATCATGCGCGTTTTAATATCGTGACCAATATCTCGACCATCATCTGCGGCGCCAAATTGAAACGCGAACATCGGCACGGATTTCCCGAAGAAAATCGTTTCAGTTATTTTGCCTGCACCTTTTGCTTGCGCATTAAACAACAGGGGCTTGTCGTAGCCATGCTCATGCTTCCATTTGGCAATCGCATCGGGTGTCACGCGTTTCAAACCAAGATGGATACGCGCCATATTGTCTGGTGTGTTGACCGCAAAGAATAAGGTGAAGATCAGAATATTGACCCCAATCAAAATCGGGATCGCATACAGTAAGCGACGCAGCACATAACCGATCATTTGTCTTTCCTTACCCGTGGTGCGGCATGGACTTTACGCCGATAGGCCAATGCTGCGGGCAGCAACACCATGGCGATTAGCATGACCAGGATGCCGATCGGCCACAGCAGCGGCTGATTCCACTGGCTGCGTTTGCGCTCCCTGGCTTGTGCATCGATGCGCAAATACTTTAAGCCATTATTTGCCATCAAATTTGGTTTCGCATTGAAATACCAGGCATGGTACAAGGCATAGTTTTTTGGATAAAATCCCCAAACCCAAGGAGAATCACGACGTACGATTTCCAGCATCTGCGTGATGATCTGTTGGCGTGCGGGGTTGTTCTCCATATTCTTCATTTGCTCGAACAGTCGGTCGAACTCTGGATTCTCATAATTCGAAGCATTCTCGCCACCCGAACCGACTTTTTTATTCGGCCCATACAGCAAAAATAAAAAATTTTCCGGGTCTGGATAGTCGGCATTCCAACCCCATTCGAAAATTTGCGCATCACCCTTGAGCATTTTGTCTTGGAAACGATTGTAGTCGGTGGAACGAATCACCAGTTGTACATCGATTTTTTTGAGTTGTTTTACCAGCCATTCGAGATGCGCCTTTGCATCAGGGCCAACCGCAGACGTATCGAAATTTAACAGCAAGGGTTTCCCGCTGTTCGCATCGCGGCCTCCAGGATAGCCAGCCTCTGCCAATAGCCGTTTGGCTTCGGCAATGGCTTTGCGTGCCGGCTTGCCCTTGGACCAGTCATATACATAGTGATTGATACCGACTTCACCTTCCTCATAGCCGAAGATGCCGGGTGGGATTGGGCCTTGCGCCGCAATGCCACGTCCATTGCGGAAAATCGAAATCATTTCTTCGCTATCGATGGCAATTGAAATGGCTTGACGTAATTTTCGTGTGCGATCGGATAAACCGCCAACCACGGTGTCTTGCATATTGAAGCCAATATAACTGATGCTGGTGGCCACAGTCGTCTTGAGTTGGATGCCCTTTTCTTCCATATCCGGGGTCAGCGCAGCATCCCCGGTACCGCCAATTTTGACGGCTTGATCGAAGGTATCGGAGCTGATGCCTGAGGCATCGTAATAACCTTGCTGAAATTTATTCCAGTAGGGAATGTCTTCTTTCTCCAAGGTATAGACCGCACGATCGATAAAGGGGATGGGTTTACCGGCATCAGCCAATAAGCCGCTCTCCCGATCGCCAGGCGCACCTTCACTGGGATAACGTTCTCCATGAAAATTAGGATTTTTCAGTAACACCATTTGTTTGTTCGGATTGTTCTCAGCCAGCAGGTAGGGGCCGGATCCGACAGGAAACCAATCGAGCACAAAATTTTTCGCCTTCATGCCGGGTTGTGCGTAAAACCGCTCAACCTCCCATGGCACTGGAGAAAAAAACGGCATAGCTAGCCAGTATTTGAATTGCGCGTACTTACCTTTGACGCGGATACGATAGGTATATCGATCCAGCGCTTGGGCGCCTGACAAAGGGTAGCGATTAAGGTCGAGATAGGCCTCAACGCCGCTTTGTGCTTTGAGTTTTTTATCTTCCCGACTGAGTTGCTCACCGTATTCTTTCAAGCCCATGATGTAATCGGACATCAAACCAAAAATCGGCGAATTCAGGCGCGGATGAGCGAGACGTTTAATCTCAAACACATAGTCTTCTGCCGTTAATTCGCGTTTGGCTTGTTGCGGTAAATCGGTCGGCGCTTGCAAAGAGGCAATCTGCTCCGGGCGCAACGCGTGGTACACATATTGACCCTGTGCGTCTTGCACAAATGCAGGGTGCGGCTGATAGTAAATCCCCGGCCGAATATGGATTAGGTAGTCGCTATAAGCGATGTGCTCAGGAGCGGTATCCGTTGCCAGTGCCTGCCCTTGCGCATTGAAATATTGCACCTCGGGCATGGCTTGGGCGGTCAGCGGCTCTAAAGTATAAGGCCGCGTTAAATATTGATATTGCAGCGGCGGTTCATAGATTTGGCCAATAAAGACAATCTCATTGGATGAGTAAGAGCGCGCTGGATCCAAATGCTTGGGGCGCTCGTTGAAGACACTGTATAGGGTATTTTTTCCGCGCTCGGATACTGGGTAAGGATCGTTCCAGGGTGCCTTACCGCATGCTGCGACCAACGAAAGCAGTAATACACAGACAGATACGCGTAAATAGCTAAACATGGGGGATGAGTTTAGCGCAAAACCGCCCCTGCGAGGTGCCGCCAGCTTGATTTATAATGGCGAATTCGATTCATCCAAAGAAGGAATAAGCCATGGGTTTTCTCGCAGGCAAAAAAATCTTAATCACCGGATTATTAAGCAACCGTTCTATTGCTTACGGTATTGCTCAAGCAGCGAAACGTGAAGGCGCTGAACTGGCTTTTACCTACCAAGGCGAGCGCACCCGGGAGCGCGTGCTAGATTTAGCCAAGGATTTCGACTCTCAGTTGGCGTTCAATTGCGATGTCGGCAGCGATGAGCAAATCGATCAATTGTTTATTGATCTTAAATCCCACTGGGACGGCCTCGACAGCCTCGTGCACTCGGTGGCCTTCGTGCCGCGCGATGCGCTTTCGGGGGATTACCTCAGCACCGTGAATCGCGAAAATTTCCGCATTGCGCACGATATCAGCAGCTATAGTTTTTCGGCCCTAGCCAAAGCGGCATTGCCGATGATGGAAGGACGCAACGGCGCGCTCCTCACCCTATCCTACCTGGGTGCGGTACGCTCGATCATCAATTACAACGTAATGGGTCTGGCCAAGGCTAGCCTGGAATCAAGCGTGTATTACTTGGCGCAAAGCCTCGGCCCAAAAGGTATTCGGGTAAATGGCATTTCTGCTGGCCCGATTAAAACCTTGGCCGCCACCGGCATTGCCGGATTCGGCAAGATTTTGGATTTCGTGGAAAACAGCGCGCCGCTACGACGCAATGTCACAATCGAAGAAGTCGGTAATGTCGCTGCTTTTTTGATGAGCGATTTGGCCTCCGGTATGACCGGCGAAATTACTTATGTCGATAGCGGCTTTAATACCACCGTGGGAGGACTTTGGAGCTAGTTGCTCAGGCCGAGACGCATACCAAGTGAATCTCAAATGCCAACGCAAGTAGCAGGCATTCGTCATTTGTACTCTCGGAGCGACTGTCAGCAGATGGAAGGCCATTGGGCTAATCTAACCGGAAGGAGTAAAAATAGACCACGCGACCTACTCGAAATGCGATAAGCGGGGCTTATGCCTTTGCGCATAATAAAACCAGTTGCGTGCTTTATGGCATGCCCAAAGACGCCGTTGCCATAGGTAGCACTCGTAAAATTGTATTGCTAAAGAAATGGCTGTATCGGCTCTAAATCACTGACGTCACATCAGTGACGTCGCTTCAGACTGAAATCAAAATTACTGTTCGGCGCCAACTTTATCGAACACATCTTGTTTGATTTTAACCTTGCCTTGATTCCGCAAGCTTCCTACATATGCGCGAAGAATTTGCTCTGACTGCGTTTGCGCAATAGAGAACGGTAGGATCTGAAGTGTTTGCTGACGCAGTTGATCATTTACACTCACCGCGCTAATTTTATACAACGCAAAATCGCCATTGGCTAGCGTGACGCCTGTAAACGCGGGCAATTGCTTAACATTGGTACGGTAAATTTCTTGCATTGAAGCGATATCCAAACCGGATTTAGCCAAATCTTCACGCCCGACTTTAATTGATTGATCAAATTGAAGCCCAGAAATGGATTTCCCTTGCTGTAACTCCGCAAGATAGGTTTTACCTTGTTGACTTGCCAATACACTGGATTGTTCTTTGCGCAACTGTGATTCAATATCGTCTTTAACCAAGGCTAACGGTTTTTGTCCAGCCGACTTGTATTCCAAAATGCGCGCCGCAACGAGGGTATTAGAAGCCACTTCAATTGACTCGGTATTACGTTTATTTTTTACTGCATCGTTCGAAAAAATGGCGTTAAGTAAACGCTCATTTTTAAGTAAGCCCTGTGCTGGACCATTGCGTCCAAACCAGTCACTGGTTTGAATGGAGAGCTTATATTTTTCTGCTGCAGGCTTAAGGCTATCCGCTTTGGAGTAAACCGCATCACCAAACTGCTCGACTTCTTCATTAAATTTGCGCACAGCCATTTCACGTTTTGCAGCTTCCAGAACCTGTGTTTTCACCTCTTCAAAACTGCGCTGCTTACCGCCGACAATGGCTTTCAGCATGACAATATGAAATCCAGCAGGCGATTGTATCGGCCCACGAATCTCGCCCGGCGTCATCCCAAACGCAGCATCTTCAACTTGCTTGAAAATCATTCCGCGTTGAATCAAACCCATTGAGCCGCCTTTGGCGGCCGTTAATGGATCTTGTGAACTTTGTTTTGCCAACGCATCAAACGCTTGCGGAGTTTTCTGAGCTTGTGCGAACAATTCCTGAACTTTTTGCTGTGCGGCTTTACGTTGTTCTGGTTTCGCATCGGCCGGAGCGCGAATTAAAATATGTGAGACATCTCGACTTTCAGGTTCTGTAAATTGGGCAATATGAGAGTTGTAATAGGCTTGCGCATCCGCTTCACTCACTTGCAACTGTGCGAGCACCACCTCCGGCGAGAATACAATATATTCGATACGCGCTTGCTCCGGTACTTGCGACAATTCAGGATGCGCATCGTAATAAGTTTTAATTTGCGCCGCGTCAATCTTCGCTTGTGCCGAAAAAGTCGATGCTTTTAAAATGGATTTAGCAACTTCACGTTGTTCAGCCAAAATCCCCGCCATATGCACTGCCAAACTTTTGGGAACAATTGTGGCCTGTGCTTGAGATGCCAGCATGTCCTGAATCATTTGGTCTTGTATCACACTCGCCAAATACTGCTTTCGTGTAAGCCGCCGACTCTCCAGAAAGCGCTGAAATAAGGCCTCCGAAAATTTCCCATTTTCCTGTAGCGCCGGACTATTTTGAATCGCGGAGAGAAGGGCCGCTTCATTTCCGCTATAACCAAGCTTTATGGCTTGAGTTAGCAACAATCTTTCATTGATAAAATTGTCCAGAACCGCGGTTTTTAGCTCTTTGCTGTTTAAGACTTTTGAGTTACGTTCACCGGCTTCGCGTAACTGATTCTGCTCACTTTTAAATTTCTCTTCAAAGGGCTGCAACAGGATTTTAGTATCCCCCACCTCAGCTACGACGGTAGCGGAACCGCCTGCTGATCGATAGGTTTCCACACCAAATAAGGCAAATGAAAGAATAACAATGCCTAAAATAATTCTGGCAAATAAACCTTTCGTTTTCTCGTGCATGGTGTCGGATAACATTGTGCAATCCTATCGTCGTTGGCTTACAAATGAAAAAGGCGAACCCCTAACATAACTTAAGGGCTCGCCCGGTATTGGCGGAGTGGACGGGACTCGAACCCGCGACCCCCGGCGTGACAGGCCGGTATTCTAACCAACTGAACTACCACTCCTTATTTTCTTTGGTGGGTGCTGAGGGGTTCGAACCCCCGACATTCGCCTTGTAAGGGCGACGCTCTACCAGCTGAGCTAAGCACCCAAAACGGAGCCTTTCTCGCGACATCTTGTAAGCTAAGGGCTAAATCCAGATATTGCTACTAAAGACACTAGGATCGAACGCGTCGTAAAGCAACGCGACCTCACCAAAAGGCCGCTAGTTTAATGCATCTTTCAGAGATTTTCCAGCACGGAATTTAGGAACTTTAGCGGCTTTGATTTTAAGCGTAGCGCCGGTCTGCGGATTACGTCCATTGCGCGCAGCGCGTTTGCCAACATAAAAGGTTCCGAAACCTACTAACGTGACCATATGGCCCTTTTTAAGGGCTTGCTGCACAGCGCCAACGGTAGCGTCTAATGCACGACCGGCTGCCGCTTTAGAAATATCCGCCTCTTTGGCAATGGCTTCGATCAATTCTGTCTTATTCATGTATCGCCCTTTTGGTTGTGTTTCGTTATTAATCTTGCATCCTGCTTTATATCAGTCGAAAAAACTTCGTGCAAGACGTATGCTGCTTGTAATGATTAAACCATGTTAAGTAAAAATTAATTTCTATAAAAAAAACCGGATGGGAATTCCCCATCCGGTTTTTTTAGACTGTCGCTATCAATGTTTGACGACTGTAGTCGGCTTTTCCTCGATCTTCGTTGGTGGTGTCGCAGGCGCTTCATCCGGCAACGATTGCGGCTTGCGCTCCAACGCATACTCCAAGACTTGATCAATCCAACGTACTGGATGCAACTCAAGTTTGTTTTTAATATTGTCCGGTATGTCAGCCAAGTCCTTCGTATTTTCTTGGGGGATCAAAACGGTTTTAATTCCACCACGATGTGCTGCAAGCAACTTTTCCTTTAATCCACCAATCGGCAATACTTCGCCACGCAGCGTGATTTCCCCGGTCATGGCTACATCGGCACGAACGGGGATGCCGGTAAGTACCGATACCATTGCAGTACAAATTGCGATGCCCGCACTGGGGCCATCTTTAGGCGTCGCGCCTTCTGGCAAATGGATATGGATATCATTGTTTTGGTAAAAGTCCTCCGGAATGCCTAGCTTCTTAGATCTGCTACGCACCACTGACAATGCCGCTTGTATCGATTCTTGCATCACATCACCTAGTTTTCCCGTGGTGATTGTTTTGCCTCTACCAGGTATTTTGACGGATTCAATCGTTAGCAACTCACCGCCCACTTCGGTCCAAGCCAAACCAGTGACCTGCCCCACTTGATTCGCTTTTTCAGCCATACCATAACTGAAACGCCGAACACCCAAAAACTTATCCAAATTGCGCGCGCTGACGGTAATTTTGTTGGCCTTTTTATCGACCAACAAAGATTTCACCACCTTGCGACAAATTTTGGCGATTTCACGTTCCAGACTACGCACACCCGCTTCACGCGTGTAATAGCGAACAATGTCACGAATCGCGCTCTGTGTAACGCTAATCTCACCCTGCTTCAAACCATGCGTCTTAATCTGCTTTTGTAATAGATAATTGATCGCGATATTTATCTTTTCGTCTTCCGTATAGCCGGCCAGACGAATCACTTCCATTCGATCGAGTAGTGGCGCCGGAATATTTAAGGAATTGGCGGTTGCCACGAACATTACCTCAGACAAATCAAATTCGACTTCAACATAATGATCTACAAATGTGTGGTTTTGCTCAGGATCCAGCACTTCCAATAATGCGGAAGAAGGATCACCACGAAAATCTGACCCCATTTTGTCCACTTCATCAAGCAAGAACAGTGGATTGCGAACACCGACTTTCGTCATGCTTTGCAAAATCTTGCCAGGCATGGATCCAATATAAGTACGGCGATGACCGCGTATTTCAGCTTCGTCGCGCACCCCACCTAAAGCCATCCGCACATATTTACGGTTAGTTGCTTTGGCAATGGACTGCCCGAGTGACGTTTTACCAACACCAGGCGGGCCCACCAAACAAAGAATCGGCGCCTTGAGTTTATCCACCCGCTGTTGCACTGCAAGATACTCAATAATGCGTTCTTTGACCCGATCAAGGCCAAAATGATCCTCATTCAACACGTCTTCAGCACGGCTCAAATCTTTGCTGATTTTGCTCTTTTTACGCCACGGTAAATTGACGATAGTCTCGACAAAATTACGTACTACAGTCGCTTCGGCAGCCATCGGCGACATCATTTTGAGTTTTTTCAGTTCTGACATGGCTTTGGCTTGCGCCTCTTTCGACATCTTCGACTCAACGACACGTTTCTCTAGATCGTCAAGATCGGCGCCTTCTTCCATGTCGCCCAATTCCTTCTGAATCGCCTTAACTTGTTCATTCAGATAGTACTCACGCTGGCTCTTCTCCATTTGCCGCTTCACCCGGCCACGAATGCGTTTTTCAACTTGCAAAATATCGATTTCAGCATTGAGTAAACCAAACAGATGCTCCAGGCGCTCATGCACCGAGAACATTTCAAGAATTTCCTGTTTCTGTTCCAACTTAATAGGTAAATGCGCAGCAATCGTATCCGCAAGACGGCCCGCATCATCAATGCTGGCGAGCGAAGTCAGAATTTCGGGTGGTATTTTTTTGTTGAGTTTTACGTACTGATCAAACTCCGTAAAAACACTACGCATCAAGGCCAGGGTTTCGTTGTCGGTTGGGGGTTCAATCAATGTGATTTCAGCATCCGCCGCAAAATGCGTTTTCGCATCGATAAAATCACTGATTTGCGCGCGTTGATTCCCTTCGACCAGCACTTTTACTGTGCCATCCGGTAATTTCAACATTTGCAAAATGCTCGCGACACTACCCACGTGGTAAAGATCATCGGTGGTGGGCTCGTCTTTCGAAGCAGATTTTTGCGCCACAAGCAAAATATGCTTACCGGCTTCCATCGCAACTTCTAGCGCTTTAATGGATTTCGGACGCCCCACGAATAGGGGAATCACGATATGGGGATAGACCACCACATCACGGAGTGGTAACAGGGGTAACGTTACGCGGTCGCCCAGAGTCTCTTGAGGTAAGCTCATAATTTATCTGCCTAAGTTAGAAGCGAGTTTAAGTGAGATTGGGGCCTAATCGACTATATCAAGAGCCGATTTGGATTCATTTGCAAAACGCCACCGAATGGTGACGTTTTGCTCTTGGAAAGAATAGCGGCGCGCTGACGGAAATACTTGAATGGCAAAAATCGTTGATTCACGCGACGCGCGGTTGATCCGCATAAATAAGCATAGGCTTGGTGTTGTCTTTAATCACATCTTCGTCTAACACCACCTTGGCAACATCTTTAAGCGATGGGAGTTCATACATAATGTCCAGCAGCACATGTTCCATAATCGATCGTAGGCCGCGTGCGCCAGTCTTACGCGCAAGGGCCTTGCGTGCAATCTCTTCAATCGCACTATCGCGAAACTCCAGTTCAACCCCTTCCATATTGAAGAGCTTTTGATACTGGCGAACCAAGGCATTCTTCGGTTCAGTTAAGATTTGTACCAGCGCTTTTTCATCCAACTCTTCTAAAGTTGCCACGACAGGTAAACGACCCACAAATTCAGGAATCAAACCAAATTTGATCAAATCTTCGGGTTCAACACCGCGCAAAACTTCACCAATAGCTTTTCGATCTTCTTTACTTTTCACTTGTGCGCCGAAACCGATTCCACCCTTTTCAGAGCGGTTACGAATAACCTTGACCAAACCGTCAAAAGCACCGCCACAAATAAACAAAATATTGGACGTATCGACCTGAACAAACTCCTGATTCGGATGTTTGCGTCCCCCTTGTGGTGGCACAGAAGCAACCGTCCCTTCAATCAGTTTCAGCAGGGCTTGCTGTACACCCTCGCCCGAAACATCGCGCGTAATAGAGGGATTATCCGATTTTCGTGAAATCTTATCAATTTCATCAATATAAACAATTCCTTGCTGCGCTTTTTCGACGTTGTAATCACACTTTTGCAGCAACTTTTGAATGATATTTTCGACATCTTCACCCACATAGCCAGCTTCAGTAAGCGTAGTGGCATCGGCGATCACAAAAGGCACATTGAGTAGCCGCGCCAAGGTTTGCGCCAGTAAAGTCTTACCGGATCCCGTTGGGCCAATTAGCAAAATATTGCTTTTGGAAAGCTCAACTTCGTCGGTTTTAGACGTATTCTTCAACCGTTTGTAATGGTTATAAACGGCAACAGACAGAATTTTCTTTGCTACGTCTTGGCCTATTACATATTGACCGAGAATTTGACAGATCTCAGCAGGCGTCGGCAATTCTGTACCGCCTGCCTTCGCACCTGCGTCACCCTGAATTTCTTCTCGGATGATGTCGTTGCACAAATCAACGCACTCGTCACAAATAAAGACCGATGGGCCCGCGATGAGCTTGCGCACTTCATGCTGGCTTTTACCGCAGAAGGAACAGTAAAGTAATTTTTCGTTACTGCCGGTTTTATCGTTCATAACCCAATCCTCTTAATGACGGTGTTTACATCAATCCGTTGCTTCGCCTCGATTAACCAGTACTTTATCCACCAAACCATAAGTGACCGCCTGATCGCCACTCATAAAATAGTCACGATCGCTGTCGCGTTCAATGACTTCAACTGGTTGCCCAGTGTGCTTGGATAAAATATCGTTCAATCGCGAACGCAAATACAGTATCTCTTTGGCCTGAATTTCAATGTCCGAGGCTTGACCTTGAAATCCGCCTGACGGTTGATGAATCATCACACGCGAATTGGGTAAGCAAAAACGCTTACCCTTAGCACCCGAGGCCAATAAGAATGCGCCCATACTGGCGGCAATACCGGTACAAAGCGTACCTACATCCGGCTTAATAAATTGCATGGTGTCGTAAATTGCCAAACCTGCCGAAACCGACCCGCCCGGGGAATTGATATAAAAACTAATATCTTTATCGGGATTTTCCGATTCTAAGAACAACAACTGCGCAACAATCACATTGGCGGTTGCATCGTTAACCGGCCCAACCAAAAACACCACGCGTTCTTTTAATAAGCGCGAATAAATATCATATGAGCGTTCGCCACGACCACTCTGCTCGATCACCATCGGGATGTAACCAAGCATTTGCGGATCAAATCCGTTACGGTCAGCGAAATGCATAAAACGATCGATCATTTATTGGTTCCCATTAACGCATCAAAAGGAGTGGATTTATCTTCCACTTGCACTTGCTTCAAAGCCCAGCTTACCACATTCTGTTCTAACGCCAAGGATTCAACTTCCGCAAGCCGAGTAGGGTTTTCATAGTACCAAGCGATCACTTGTTCGGGCTGTTCGTAGCTTTCGGCATAGCTCTCCACTTGCTTGCGAACTTGCGCTGGATCCGCCTTCAAATCATTAGCTTTTACCACTTCCGCCAAAATCAAGCCTAATGAAACGCGTCGCGTCGCTTGCTCTTCAAAAAACTGGGGCGGTAAAGCGATATCAGCACCTTGAATGCCGCGTGCTTGCATGTCCTGTCGCATTTGTTGAGCTAAACGCTCAGTTTCCGAGTCGATTAAAACCCGGGGAACCGACAATGGGGTGGCGGAAATCAACGCTTGCATCACTTGTTCCTTGATCTTGTTATCGACCCGTTTTTCAACTTCACGTTCAATATTGGTACGTACATCTGCGCGCATCTTTGTGACATCGCCATCCTCAACACCTAAAGATTGCGCAAATTCCGCGTCAATCTCCGGTAATTTTGGTGCCAGAACTTTATTCAGTTTAGCCTCAAAAGTTGCAGTTTTTCCTGCAACTTCTTTACCTTGATAGTCGCCTGGAAAAGTCACTTCAAAAGACTTTGACTCACCCACTTGCATACCCATGAGCGCATTATCAAATTCAGCCAGTGTGCGCCCTTGCCCCAACGTCACGACAAACCCTTTAGCCTCATTACCCACGAAGGACTCGCCGGCGATTTTCCCAACATAATCAAGATCGACTTGATCGCCCACTTGGGCAGCACGATCCACGGGAGAAAAAGTCGCGCGTTGTTTACGCAACACCTCGATCGTGTTATCAACGTCTAGCTCGGTGACTTGAACTACAGGGCGTTCGACCTTGGCGGCCGCAAGATCGCCAATAACGACTTCAGGATAGACTTCAAAGACTGCGGTAAATTCCAATTGGTCGGCACTACTGGCTTCAGCGGCAGGTTCAATGCGTGGATATCCCGCAATTTTTATTTGCTGTTCGCGCAACGTATCGTTAATGCGTTGGCTACCCACTTCTGAAATAACTTCTTGGCGCACTTGCCCGCCATATTGTTGTGCCACGATTCTCATCGGCACTTTACCCGGACGAAAGCCATGCAATTTCACAGTACGCGCAAGGCGCTTTAATCGGTTTTCGACTTCCGCCTCAATTTGAGCACGTGGTATAGAGATTTGAACGCGCCGCTCCAATTGGCCGGTAGTTTCAACTTGTCCTTGCATGATTATGTCCTTAAATTCAAATAGTTCTGGTGCGAAAGGGGGGACTCGAACCCCCACGCCCTGCGGCGCTGGAACCTAAATCCAGTGCGTCTACCAATTCCGCCACTTTCGCTTAAAATGCAGCATTTTAGTCGAAACCCGTCGCCGAGTCATTTTTACCATCTAACCCGCTCATTATAAGCGACATTCTGGAGCCTGCCGGTGGATTATGCTGTTCAGCACTACGAGAATTTCCCTGTTGCTTCAATTCTTTTACCACGCCACTTACGTTATCCGGTACAGATCATCTATGCCTTTGCCCGCCAGGCAGATGATTTTGCCGATGAAGGCAATGACGAGCCCGAGGTGCGAATCCGCAAACTTCAAGCGTTCAATACCGAGTTAGATCATATTGCGCAAGGAGAAATAAGCGCTATCCCGCTATTCCAGGATCTAGCCAGCGTAATTAAAGCGCATCAACTTCCCCTAAGTTATTTCCGTGATCTACTCGATGCCTTTAGCCAAGATGTGCGAAAAACACGGTATGCTAACTTCGCTGAAGTCATGGATTATTGTCGACGCTCTGCCAACCCGATCGGCCGATTGCTATTGCATTTATACGGGCGCAACGATGCCCGCGAACTCGCCATGTCTGATGGCATCTGTTCCGCATTGCAACTGATAAATTTTTTGCAGGACATCGCCATTGACTATCAAAAAGGCCGCATTTACCTACCCCAAGATGAACTGGCAAAATACAACATTACCGAGCACCAACTCGCACGTGGCGAGACCAACGATCTATGGTGGCCTTTTATGCAATTCCAAATTGCACGCGCGCAAAAATTACTGCAAGCTGGTGCACCTTTAGGCAAGCAACTACCAGGAAGAATCGGACTGGAGCTACGTCTCATTGTGTTGGGTGGAGACCGTATTTTGAACAAGCTACATACATCGAAGGGCGATATTTTTCATCATCGCCCCGTTTTAAAAAAAATCGATTGGCTATCGATGATCTATCGCGCAGTTAGGGCCAAATGACCCCGGTCGAATATTGTCAAAACAAAGCCGTACAAAGCGGTTCCAGCTTTTATTACAGTTTTTTGTTTTTACCAAAAGAACGTCGTGAAGCGATCACTGCGCTGTATGCCTTTTGTCGTGAAGTCGATGACATTGCCGACGAATGCAACGATACCGCCATTGCGCGCGTGAAACTCGAATGGTGGCGACAAGAATTAGCGCAGACATTTGCCGATAAACCCAGTCACCCAGTCAGCCAAGCCTTATTGCCGGCGATCCGCAACTATGGCTTAGCTCTAGAGCTGTTCGAAGAAATTATCGACGGCATGGAAATGGATTTGCAACACGTGCGTTATGCTGATTTCAAAGCGTTGCAATTGTATTGCTACCGAGTGGCCGCCGTGGTTGGGCAACTCGCCGCTGCGATATTCGGATATAGCGATCGCGGGACGCTAAAGTATGCTCATGATTTAGGCATCGCGTTTCAACTCACCAACATTATTCGCGACGTCGGAGAAGATGCCAGGCGCAACCGCATCTATCTGCCTCAAGATGAACTCGCGCAATTTGGCGTATCGGAAAGTAGTATCCTTTCCGGCCAATCCAGTCCCGAATTTCGCGCCTTGCTGGCGCACCAAACAGCACGAGCCCAGCAATACTACCAGCAAGCCATGCAAGAATTACCGCAAGCGGATCGCCGCAACCAACGTCCTGGCTTAGTCATGGCTGCCATTTATCGAGCGGTGCTGAATGAAATCGCGGCGGATGATTTCCCCGTACTCCAACAACGCGTATCGTTAACCCCTGTTCGCAAGCTGTGGCTTGCTTGGCGCACCTGGGTGTTTCACTAACTCCATGTCTGTTGCCATCATTGGCGGTGGCTGGGCCGGCCTAGCCGCTGCCGTTACTTTAGCTGAGCAACAGGTTCCGGTGACCTTATTTGAAAGCGCCGCTCAACTGGGTGGCCGCGCACGACGCGTTGCGATCAACGGCCTTTCCTTAGACAACGGTCAGCACATTTTAATTGGGGCTTACCATGAAACGCTACGCCTTCTGAATCAAGTTGGCGTCGATTTTGAGCGCGCCTGTTTTGGACCAGCACTCAGACTACAAGTTGAACCGGCGTTTCGTCTACAAGCTGCATCGCTGCCAGCGCCTTGGCATTTAGGCCTTGGATTGCTGCGTAGCCATGGAATTTCGCTACGCGAAAAATTTTCCGCCATGCGTTTTTTGTTAGCATTAAATCGCATGCGGTTCCATGTCAGCCCTGAACTCTCGGTGTCCACGTTGCTGTCGCAACAAAATCAAAGCATCAACTTAAATGCGTTTCTCTGGCACCCCTTGTGCCTAGCCGCACTCAACACCCCCCCCGAGAATGCATCTGCACAGATCTTTATCAATGTGCTGCGCGACGCATTTTTTGCTGCACGGGACGATAGCCGCTTATTGTTACCACAAATCGATTTAGGCGCACTGTTCCCAGATGCTGCAACCCGTTATCTCAATTCAAACCGGGGAAACCTGCACTGCAATCGACGTATTCAACACATCGATATGCATCATGGAGCTTTTACTCTGCATCATGCCCAAGGCACCGACACTTTTTCTCATGTGGTGTGTGCCCTCCCGTCATTTCGGGTGTCTGCGCTACTCGGGCACATCCCCGCAATGCAAGCGATTACCGCAGAGCTTTCGACTTGGCACTATCAACCGATCTACACCATCTACCTACAATATGACGCGGAAGTGCAACTCCCGTTCCCCTTACTCGGTCTCTCGCAAACCATGAGCCAGTGGGTGATTGATCGCGTGCTGACACAACAACCTGGCCTACTAGCCGTCATCATTAGCGCGCAAGGCGCGCATGAAAAGTTGAGTCATGAAGCACTAGCCCTACATGTTCAAAACGAGTTGCGTCAAACATTAGGCATCAACGCGATCCCACATTGGACACAAGTCATTGCGGAAAAACGCGCTACATTTTCCTGTACGCCAAATTTACAACGTCCACAGAATCAAACACCCGTTCCAGGACTTTTCTTGGCCGGCGATTACACAATATCTGACTACCCTGCCACCCTCGAAGCCGCGATCCGTAGCGGTGTGAATAGCGCGCGCTTGGTTTTGCACAATCTAGCCCGATTGTAGAACCCGACATACGGCATCGGAACCCGCTACAATATTGATTTTTTCGGAATGCACGTCATGAATTACGTTCCTGCCCCTGATTTGCTAAAAGATCGGGTGATACTCGTCACCGGTGCCGCCCAAGGCATTGGTAAATCCGCCGCCCTGACTTATGCAAAGTACGGCGCGACCGTATTGTTATTGGGAAGAAAACAGAAAAGTCTGGATACCCTGTATGACGAGATTATGGATGCAGGATACCCTGAACCGATGTCGCTCAAACTCGACTTAGCCAAGGCAGACGACAAAGAATTTACAGCGATGGCAGAAGCCATCTTCAAACAATTGGGGCGACTCGATGGAATATTGCACAATGCTGCGCGCTTTGAAGGCTTAATTCCTCTGGAGTTACAAGCCATGGAACCCTGGTTAAATATTTTGCGCGTTAACCTAGTGGCGCCCATTGCGTTGACCCGCGCATGTTGGCCACTTCTCACGCGCGCACCGGATGCCTCTGTTATCTTCACGTCCGAAACACATGGGCATACACCTGCGGCCTTTTGGGGCGCCTTTGCAGCTTCAAAAGCAGGATTGGAAGCTGCGGTAAAAATTTGGGCGGAAGAAATCACGCCTCATCCAAATTTTAGAATCAACGGTATCGTGCCAGGGCCAGTCCGTTCACCACAACGATTAATTAGTCATCCCGCCGAAAATCGGGATCAATTAGCCAGCCTTGAAAGCCTCATGCCGCTCTATCTCTATTTGATGGGTGCAGATAGTGTTGGACAAAATGGGCGAATATTCGAGGCGCAGTCCGAAGACTTATTGTAAATGGAACTGCAATTTGTCCATGCCAACTTCGATTTGATCAAGATTATCGAGCGCATAGGGCTGGGTACCGATGGATTTACCATTCACGATTGGGTACTTTTTCCCTGCCACATGCGTGATGAAATAACCGCCTGGCCGACGCGTGATAATCGCGCTCCCTCCAATTTTTCCCAGGGGGGTAATTGCACGCACCAACTCGATTTCACACCCCATCACCCCACCGCCAATACCGCGCACGACACCCAAAGGAAAAACGGTTTTAACGTTACGTGCATTGGAAACAGCCGTAGAAATGCTAGCGGTATCTTCGCCAACGTTGTCCTCGCCTACCACTTTTAACTTGGTTCGATCAAAAGCGGGGATCATCAACGTTTTGTCAAAATCCATATCCGGCATGGCTTTTTGATTCACATATTTCAAACGATAACGCCCAACTTCGATCACATCGCCATTTTGCAAAATTTGACGTTTTACGACTTGCCCGTTGACGTGGGTGCCGTTCGTCGATTCCATATCCTCTAAAATCTGGTCATTGCCCACGGTTAAAATTACAGCATGCTCCTTAGATACCCCCTGATCATTGATATGGATATCACAGACAGGTTTGCGCCCGATGGTAAACCGTTCCTTTTCCAGGAAGTAATTTCCCAACACTGAACCATTCATGCTTAACACTAACTTTGCCATCTTCGACCTCGTCTAAGAAGCAGCGCCAAACCAACGTGCAAAAAAACCAGTACGCAACGGAAAAGGTTTTTCGACTTTAATTGCAGCAACCGAAATATTATCGTGACCACCATTATCATTCGCCATTGTGACTAACTGCTGAACCAGTAGCGGAATGTTTTCTTTAATTGCGACCATAGCCAATTCGATATCCATATCATCCACCATATCGTTTAGGCCATCCGAACAAAGCAAGTAAATATCTCCAGGCAACGCGCGTTCTTGACGTATATCGACGGCAATCGTTTGATTAACCCCCAATGCTCTCGTCACCAGATTGCGGTTGTGTGAGACGCGCGCATCCTCGGCTGAAATTAAACCTAACTGAACCTGCTCTTGTAGTAATGAATGATCAATGGTCAGTTGCTCAAGCTTATCGTTACGTAAGCGATATAGACGCGAATCCCCCGCATGGGCAATCGTGACCACGTTATCCCGAAACAAGGTAATGACCACAGTCGTACCCATACCTTGAAACTGCGTTTTATTATGGGCCGCATGATAAATCGCTTGGTTAGCGCGGCTGACAGCATCGCGTAACATCGCCGTTTCCAAATCTACACCGTTAGACTTGCCGACATTCTTGGCGAATTTCTCTTTCAGTTCATTCCCAATGATCATGGTCGCCATTCCGCTGGCAACATCGCCCGCTTTATAGCCGCCCATACCATCCGCCAATACGACAAGGCCAAAGTCATCGTCGGCAACGACGCTATCTTCGTTGAAATTGCGAACCAGACCGGCATCACTGGCACTGGAAATGGTGAGGGCATGCTTCAGTTTCATTTTGTACTTTTACCGTTGGCAGACAATGGCACAGATTTATTTCATAGCGCTATGATTACAAAATGTTACCGTTGGAGTGACTGGCATAATTTAACTTTTGTTAATGTATTCAAATCGCCTGATATTCCAGCGGTATTTTACTTAAAATGACTGCCTGAGTTTTAAGTCTTACCCTTTTACGGGCAAAATTCGTAAAAACTTTAGTATTTCAACGCTACAGTCCCTTGACACCGTAGCCGATAAAAACTACTTTAGATATCCTAACTTGCCAGCTTATTCCTTAAATTACATGGTCATTGAAAAACTTGGCCGCTACGTTATCGTTGAGGAAATCGGTCAAGGCGCCATGGGCGTCGTGTATAAGGCCGTAGATCCTCTCATCGACCGTACCGTTGCAATCAAAACAATTAATCTCGATCTCTCCAAGGAAGAATTAGAGAATTTCGAGAAGCGTTTTCAACGTGAAGTGCAATCCGCAGGAAAACTCAATCACCCAAATATCGTGACCGTTTACGATGTCGGCCGCACCGAGGGTGTCGCCTACATGGCAATGGAGTTTTTAGAAGGTAAAGAATTACGCGAGATTCTCGATTCCGGTGTTGTACTTCCGATTGAAAAAATTTCCCACATCGCATCACAAGTTGCGGACGGCTTGGGCTTCGCCCATGAGCGCGGCATTGTGCACCGTGACGTAAAACCCGCCAATGTCATGGTGATGAAAAATGGCTTAGTGAAAATTACCGATTTTGGCATTGCGCAAATGTCCTCGGCCTCCCGCACCATGTCCGGCATGGTCATGGGCTCCCCCAAATATATGTCGCCCGAACAAGTCGTCGGACAAGCGGTCGACGGCCGTTCTGATATTTTTTCGCTAGCGGTTGTCTTGTACGAAATGCTCACAGGTAAAACCCCATTTTCGGGGGACAATATTAGCGCCATCATGTATCAAATTCTGAATGATGAGCCGATTCCGCCTAAAGCATTCAATCAAAGTATTCCCGATTCGATTAACTACATCGTCCTTAAAGCGCTGGCAAAACATCCTGACAAGCGCTACCAAAACGCCAAAGATATGGCGCGCGATTTAAAGCGCTACAAGACAATGGAAGTTCCGGTAGATAGCGATCGTCCCGCCTTGCCAGAACGCATGGAACGCCGCTCAAAAGCAAGAGACAGCTCGGTCGACGCCACACAACTGATGCCCAGCATGGTGCTTCAGGATGATGAAACCACGCTTAACAAAAGCGCTGCGCATCACGATAGTTGGTGGAATACCCAGCGTTTTTTATTGTATGCAGCCATCCCGGCAATGATTGTTACATTCGCCGCAGTCGTTACGCTCAGCAAAACCCCAAAAGGGGTAAATCCTGAGGAAGCTAGCGCTGTTTTAAATACACCCGCCGCAAGCCCTGTTGAAGCAGATTTAGCGCCGACGCCACGCGCCACTGTGGATGAAAAATTAGCCCGCCTCCCCGTAAAAGAGCAAGCGGTTCCGGAGTCTAAACCCGTATCACCTGAAAAACCCGTAGACGTCGATCAAGCGTTAAATGCAAAAATCGCCGCCAAAGAAAAAACCCGCATAAAACGCGAGCAAACCAAACTTGCCAATGTAGAAGGTGGAATAAAATCTGAAAACAATACCAAAACGAGCGTCGCTAAACTCGCTTCAGTTACCTTAGCCATTAGTCCGTGGGGCGAAATTTTCGTCGATGGAAATCGCCAAGGTGTTAGTCCACCTTTGCGGGAGCTATCGTTGGCGCCTGGAAAACATACCATCCTGATCGTCAATGAAACCTTTAAGCCCTATTCCCAGAGCATTGATCTGGCACCGGGCGGCACGCTAAAAATAAAATTCAAATTTCAAAATTGAAGGGTAGGCGATGAAAATATTATTTTGGATCATGATGATTTGCACTGTTCTCGTTACAGGATGCGCCTCCCAAACATCACGCGATCTCGGTCTCGACAAACTTGCGCCACGTAAAGCGGAACAATCCCTCAATAGCGGTGTTTTACAATATGAAGATGGCGATTTAAAAGCGGCCCAGAAAAGTATCCAAGAGGCGCTTAGCCTTGGCCTTACTTTCGACTCTGAGAAAGTTTCCGCACATAAATACCTGGCTTTTATTTACTGCGCATCGAATCAAGAGAAGCAATGCCGCGATGAATTTCGCCGCGCCTTCGAAATTGATTCTGGGTTTAAATTGGATCGTACTGAAATCGGGCATCCCTTATGGGGACCCGTTTATAATAATGTGCGCGCAGAGTTATTATCCAGAGGCCGCATCAAACCCTGAGGCAGGCCATGTTGCGGAATCCTATGACGGGTTTATTTATAATAAAACTCTAAACGCGTACCCGCTAATTCGAGAATATCGTGATCTTGTAAATGGTAGGGGGTTGACCCCACTTCTACGCCATTGACCAGTGGATAGCTGGTTCCCTCGACATACGTCAGAAAATAACCTGCCGTTTTTTTTCCGATCACTGCGGTTTGGATGCCTGGTTTTCCGAGCGTCAAAACCTGCTTATCCAAATCGACCTGCTTCCCTGTACCGGCCCCACCCATGAGGCGCAGTACGCCGGTCCGCATCTCGTTATTCTGACTATTCGCCTTATCCTGTTTAACCACGAAGGTGTCGAACATACGGTTATTCGTATCGTTGCGTGATAACCCTGCACTATCGTTTAAACCGATTTCTAGCAGCGTTTCATCGTTACCGGCGTGATTCGCCATTTCGGTTTGTTTAATCGTTTTAGTCACGGTTGGTGCCCAAGAGCTATCTGGCATAACCCATGGCTCAAATAAAAATTTAAGATGAAAGATGGCGATATTGATCTCATCGCCATCTTGCAAGTGATGATTTTTGATCAACTTACCGTTGACGCGAACACCGTTTGTGCTCCCTAAATCCTGTAGAAAGGAATCATTACGTATGGTGGAAATTAGGGCATGTTCACCGCTCACCGAAATATGATCGAGCGGTATATCGCAATCCGTACGGCGCCCTATCTTGATTCGCTCGCGATTCAATTGTCGCTCACTAATCTCGACGCCATTCTGATCCAACAAAACCAACTTAGACATTTTGCTCCCGCCACTGCGTCAAGCGCAGAACGGTCAACAGGCTAGACTGCTCGCGCTAGAATCAATGAAATATTATCGTACCCACCTTTATGGTTGGCGGTATCGATTAACTGCTGCGCTGCCAACTCCAAATCATCTGCATGTTCGATAACATACTGAATTTCAGTATCATCCATCATATCGAACAGCCCATCGGAACACAGCAAAAAAACATCGCTTAACAACACCGGCTGCTCTTGCACATCAACCTCTACGCCTGCCTGCACGCCTAATGCACGCGTAATAAGACCACGGCTACCAGCTAAACGCCCTTGTTCTGGCGTAATCAAACCGCACTCAATTTGCTCCTGCAATACGGTATGATCGACCGTGAGTTGTTCAAAGTGCCCCTGACGTAAACGATATACCCGTGAATCGCCAATACTCACGATGGTAACTCGCGCCCCCGTAAACAAGGCCGCCACCAGCGTGGTACCCATACCGCACAACTCCGTTTGTAGCTGGCTTAACTGATAAATTTCGCGATTAGCTTTGGCAATCGCAGTACATAAACGCATCGAAGCATGGCTTAACCCCGCTGCTAAACCGTCGTCCGTCGGTAATGTTAATGGAAATTGCCGAAATTCATTTAAGACAATATTGAGCGCCATTGCGCTCGCAATTTCACCGCCATTACAGCCACCCATCCCATCCGCCAGCACCAATAAGCCAGTTTCCGGATCAAATTCTAGACTATCCTCGTTACTCGATCGGACGCGGCCGGTATCACTCAAGGCAGCGTATTCAAGCCGCGTAGCCCGAGGCGTCAATGCGAATCGTTCCGGAGCTATGGTTTGTGCAGCCTCCACTTCCACCTCTCACCAGTTTGCGGGTTGAAAAATACAATTCAAAGTTAAATTATTGTTATTTTAAGAAAATTTCGATAAACAAATAATACGGATAATTACATTGTCATTGTAGATTTGTTACCGGAATTTTTCAACCGCTTCTTCGAGACGCCCAACCGCAACGATTTCCATACCAGAAATGGTTTGTTTAGGCTTATTTGCATTGGGTATAACGGCACGCGTAAAGCCAAGTTTAGCGGCTTCTTTCAATCTTTCTTGACCGCGTTGCACCGGACGCACTTCGCCAGCCAAACCAACCTCTCCAAACACCACCATCTTTTCCGGTAAAGGTTTATTCTTAAACGAAGAAACGATGGCCAACAATACAGCTAAGTCTGCTGCCGGCTCAGTAATTCGCACCCCACCGACGGCATTCACAAACACATCTTGATCGAAGCATGCGATACCGGCATGCCGATGTAGGACGGCCAGCAACATACCCAAGCGATTTTGTTCCAACCCCACGCTCAAACGTCGCGGATTTGGTGCGTGTGCTTCATCAACCAAGGCCTGAATTTCGACCAACAAAGGTCGAGTTCCTTCTTGGGTTACCATGACGCAGGATCCCGGTACTTCCTGCACATGATGCGAAAGAAACAATGCCGATGGATTGCTCACCTCGCGTAACCCCTTTTCGGTCATGGCAAACACGCCCAATTCATTGACGGCACCAAAGCGATTTTTAAAGGCACGAACCAAACGAAAACTAGAGCTAGTCTCTCCTTCAAAATAGAGGACGGTGTCGACAATATGTTCGAGCACGCGTGGGCCGGCCAGCGTGCCTTCTTTAGTCACATGACCGACAAAAATAATCGATATCCCCGATTGTTTGGCCATCCGCGTTAATTGTGCCGCACATTCGCGAACTTGTGCCACACTGCCGGGCGCAGATTGCAAAGCCTCTGAATACACCGTTTGAATCGAGTCGATCACAGCCACCTTGGGCCGCTCTCGTTGTAAGCAGGCAATAATTTTTTCCAGATTAATTTCCGCCAACAACACCACTTCATTGGCATTGAGTACGAGCCGCTTAGCCCTGAGCGCAATTTGTTGCGGCGACTCCTCTCCGCTGACATACAACACCTTATGCAACTCGCTCATATGCGCCAAGGCTTGCAATAATAGCGTCGACTTACCAATACCGGGGTCGCCACCAATGAGTACCACCGCACCATCCACTAAACCACCGCCAAGCACTCGATCTAGTTCCGCAACACCCGTCGGCGTGCGCGGCACTTCAAGTGCTTCGACTTCGGATAATGTTTGCACCTTACCATCTGCCGCTAAAGCACTATAGCGATTACCGGCAGTCGCGGGACTCACGACCTCAGCAATCGTCTCAACCAAGGTATTCCAGGCGTTGCAATGCGGGCATTGACCTTGCCACTTCAAGCTTTGCCCTCCACATTCCGTACAGGTATAAATTGATTTAGACTTAGCCATGCAATCCTCTAGTACACAAACCCTACGCTTCCACAATTGATACGCGTTCAGCCCGAGCACATAGCAATTCATAGCTAATAGTGCCCGCAGCTCGCGCTACTTCATCAACCGATAACGCTCCGCCCCATAGCGTCACCGCCGATCCAATTTTGGCTTGTGGCAGTGCGGATAGATCAACCATTAACATATCCATTGATACGCGACCCAATGTCCTGGTGCGAGTTCCTTCCACCAAAATCGGGGTTCCAGTAAGCGCGTGGCGCGGATAACCATCCGCGTAACCACAGGCAACAACACCAATACGCATGTCGCTATCCGCTCTAAACAACCCGCCATAACCCATCGATTCACCAGCCTTTATCTGCTGTACAGCGATGATTTCTGAAACCAAACTCATCGCTGGTTCCAAACCCAATTCAGCTGCACTTACATCGCTAAAAGGTGAAGACCCATACAACATGATGCCAGGCCGCACCCAGTCGCCATGGGTCTCTGAATAACGCAGTAATGCGGCCGAATTTGCCAGCGACATCGCTAAGCCAAACGGCTGATTCAAGCGCTGAAATAAAGCCCATTGACCGCTGATCCCCTGACCCTCATCTGCAGTCGCAAAGTGCGACATGAGGGTTATTCGCCCAATGATTGGACATTTTCTCAACGCTGCTAAAGCTTCCGGGAATTCCTGCGGCATAAACCCGAGCCGATTCATCCCTGTGTTGACTTTAAGAAAGACATCGATACGCACCGGCGACCATGCATGCTTCAGCCATTCAATTTGTTCATGCGTGTGAATCACCAAACTCAATTGATGCTCCGTGACGACCGCTAATTCCGCCTCTGAGAACACACCCTCCAGCAGTAAGATGGGTTGGGCAAAACCAGCTTCGCGCAATTGCACCGCCTCTTCTAAAGACAGTACGGCAAAGCCATCGCTTTCCTCTAAAGACTTTGCAACGCGCAACAGGCCGTGTCCGTAAGCATTGGCTTTGATGACGGCAAAAATTTTAGCAGTAGGAGCCGCTTGACGCGCAACGAGTAAATTATTGACGAGGGCGGAGGTGTGTACAATGGCCTGAATCGGGCGGGTCATATGCGTTGAATTTTACTTCGCAAGCTTTGCGCGTTAGTGGTCTTGGTAGCTTCCATGCGCCAGATTTTCAAAGCGCGTATATTCGCCAAGGAAAGCCAAGCGCACGGTTCCAATCGGACCGTTACGTTGCTTGCCAATGATGATCTCAGATACGCCTTTTTCCGGGGTTTCTGGGTTGTACACTTCATCGCGATAAATAAACAAAATTACGTCAGCATCTTGTTCGATGGCGCCAGATTCCCGTAAATCCGACATGACTGGACGTTTATTCGGACGCTGCTCCAAGCTGCGATTGAGCTGCGATAACGCAATCACGGGCACATCGAGCTCTTTGGCTAAGGCTTTCAGCGAACGCGATATTTCCGAAATTTCCGTTGCGCGGTTTTCGCCTTGGCGCGTCGAAGACATAAGTTGGATGTAGTCGATCACAATCAGACCCAATTTACCGCATTGGCGATGCAAGCGACGCGCTCTGGCCCGCAATTCGAGTGCAGTGAGCGCAGCCGATTCATCGATATACAGCGGCGCCTCGTTCAATTTTCCTACTGCGTACGTCAACCGTTGCCAATCGTCATCCTGCAAACGCCCGGTGCGAACCTTATGCTGATCCAATTTGCCGACCGAACCCATCATCCGCATCACGAGTTGTGAACCGCCCATCTCCATACTAAACACCGCCACCGGCAAGCCAGATTCCAGCGCCACATTTTCGGCGATGTTTAGCGAGAAGGCCGTCTTACCCATCGAGGGCCGTCCTGCTACGATGATTAAATCACCCGGCTGCAAGCCTGAAGTTTTTTGATCCAGATCTGCGAACCCAGTAGGGATGCCGGTAATGTCACTCGGATTGTCACGCTGAAACAGCATATCGATGCGTTCCACCACTTGCGTCAACAATTCCGGCAACGCCATAAACCCTTTTTGACCACGCGCACCAGCTTCGGCAATTTCAAAAACCTTACCCTCGGCATGATCCAACAACTCGCTCGCGGAGCGTCCCATGGGGCTGTAAGCGGAATCGGCGATGGAGGTACCGACCTCAACCAAGCCACGTAAAATTGCGCGGTCACGCACGATTTCGGCATAGCGCCGAATATTCGCTGCGCTCGGTGTGTTTTGTGCTAAAGCGCCCAGATAGGCTAAGCCACCCACCGTGGTCAGTTCTTCGCTGGACTCAAGCGATTCGGAAACCGTCACCACGTCTGCCGGTCGACTCCGATCCAACAGCTTCACAATGTGACGGTAAATCAGGCGATGGTCGTGACGATAAAAATCCTGCTCGTTAATCAGATCGGCAATGCGCTCCCAAGCACTATTTTCAAGCAGCAAGCCGCCCAAAACCGATTGCTCGGCTTCCACGGAATGCGGCGGGAGTTTAATTGCGTCTAATTGATTATCGCCCATATCACTTCGCTCAAAAAAAACAGATTAGCACAGAAATTCCATGCGTTATAAGTTACTGCTCTAGCAAACAAAAAAGGGCCGCAAAAGCGGCCCTTTTTGCTAAAACAAAACAGCGATTAAGCTTCGCCTAATACCGAAACGCTAATGGTCGCAGTCACGTCAGTATGGAACGCCAACGTAATCGGGAAATCGCCGATCTGCTTGAGCGCGCCTTCCGGCATACGCACTTCAGCTTTAGCCACTTCAAAGCCTTGGCTCTTCAGGGCATCCACGATATCGCCATTGTTCACGGAACCGAACAGTTTCCCATCTGGGCCAGCTTTCTGGGTAATCTGCAACAGATAACCTTCCAGCTTCTCGGCACGCGCCTGCGCTTTTACCAGCAATTCTGCTTGTTGTTTCTCCAACTCAGCACGACGCTCTTCAAACGCTTTTAAATTGCTTTCCGTTGCGCGTTTTGCCTTGCCTTGCGGAATCAAGAAATTACGTGCAAAACCGTCTTTCACTTTCACCACATCGCCCAATTGACCGAGGTTAGCGACTTTTTCCATTAGAATAATTTGCATCGCGTGCCCCTTAGTGCAAGTCGGTGTAGTGCAACAACGCTAAAAAGCGTGCGCGCTTAACCGCAACAGACAATTGGCGCTGATAACGCGCCTTGGTGCCGGTGATACGTGCCGGAATGATCCGACCGTTTTCGTTAATGAAATCCTTCAGCAGACCCACATCCTTGTAGTCTACTTCTTTAATGCCCTCTGCCGAAAAACGGCAATATCTTCTACGTTTAAACATTTGACGTGACATGGTTCACCTCTATTCAATCAATTCAAAATTTTGTACATGCAACACTAACGCAAAATCGGTACGGCTCGCTTGTGCTAGAAACCCGGTGGCTTTAATCAGCGTACCAACAGGGAGTTTGGCAATTTCCTGTGCCAGATCCTCTGCTGCGGTGGCCTTCATTGCACAGCCCACTTTTCGTAGACTGTTTGCTTCTTTCTGCTCTGAGCGATGTGCAATGGTGAAATCCACCAAGGCTACCCCGGCAGGGCTAAAGCGCAATGCCCCTCTAGTTTCCAGTCGGCCGCACAATTGCGTGCGGTTACACGACACTTAGCTTGCAGCCTCCGCGGATTCCGTTGGTGCGGATTCAACCGGTGCTGCGGCACGCGGTTTTTCTTCACCTGCGCGCATCATAGGCGAAGGTTCAGTGACCGCACTCTTCATGCTGATCGTCAAATGACGCAACACAGCATCGTTGAATTTGAACGCGTGCTCCAATTCATTCAACGTTTCCAAATCGCACTCGATATTCATCAGTACGTAATGGGCTTTGTGGATTTTTTGGATCGGATAAGCAAGCTGACGACGGCCCCAATCTTCAAGGCGGTGAATCGCACCGCTGCGCGTAGCAATCGTCGCTTTATAACGCTCGATCATCGCTGGCACTTGCTCGCTCTGGTCCGGATGGACGATAAAACAGATCTCGTAATGACGCATGCACGCTCCTTCTGGTCATACCTCCTGCATGTGCGGCAGTGAGGCAAGGTTAACATTCCTGACAAGGCGCCAGGAAAGTCGGCCATTATACTGATTTTCAAGGGAAACAGCAAACAGAATCCCTAGCTGAAAAAGGAAAGGGGCAGGTTTCCCTGCCCCTTTACCAAATCGGCTGCTTAATCAAACGCTTTTTAATCGTCCGAGCGTTTGATCTTACGGCCGTTCAAAGGCTGATCCGGACGTGCGTTTCCTTCAAAAATCGCACGGAATTGCTCGATTTGGGCTTTGGATACGGTTACGGCATCTTCCAATACCATCCAGGTAACACCTTCAGAACAAGGCGGCGTAGTCAAGGATCCCGAGTAGCTGTAGTACTCACGCTCTCTCGGCAGAAGATTCGCCACATTCACATCAACGCCAGCCACTTCGACTTCACCCTCGGTTTTTGGAATATTGTCGAAAATAGGCTTGAGGAAAGCATTGGTGTGATCACCCTCTTTCAAGAACAAGCCCAACACTGCCAAATTGCCATAATCGTCGACATGTACCATGTGCGCTTCTAGTGGATAAGCCCGCCCATCTTTCAAGTGCTCGCTCGGTGTATGGAAGTGAAATTGCAATAAGCGGTATTTTTTGTCGCCCACGGTTAACGTGCTGCCGCTCGCATAATTCACTTGCGCCGTATGGCCATTGTTTTTAATCGTCAATGGCGTAGCTTTATAGTCAACCTTAAGTGACGGAACGCGTGCTTCCCGGGCGCGATATAAGTTGATCGGGCTTTGGCTCAAGCCATCCTTACACAGATGGAATTCTTCAGCCAAATCGCCCCAATTTGCAGGCGCACATTCGGTTCCCGCTTCGTAGCAGAAATGTACGCTAGCCGCTTGCGCTGCGCTAAAAACAAAAACAGATGAAAGTGCGAGAATAACTTGTTTTAAAGTGCGATGTTGCATGCTTGCCTCCTTGGTGGTTGTAATATTTTTATGGCCGACATCAAACCATTTACCAAGGCACAGCGCAATTGAGTAAATAACTATGAAATAATAGGCTTTATATACCAAAACCCTAAAACCTGAATACAAAAAAGCCCTATTAATACGGGCTTTTTTGTTAAAACATAAAATAATAAGATATATCTAGAAATACATTTTTTCTAAAGCCTTCGCTGGCGTTGCGTCTCATATAGACAAATACCGCTCGCCACCGACACATTCAAGCTATCCACGCTACCAAACATCGGAATGCGCACCAACACATCGCAATGCTCGCGCGTCAAACGCCGTAAACCTTCTCCTTCGGCGCCCAACACCCAAGCGATTGGGCCGCTTAGCTTGGCGCTGAACAAATCTTGTTCAGCCTCCCCGTCCGCACCCATGATCCACACGCCTTCATCTTTGAGCTCGCGCAAACTGCGCGCCAGATTGGTGACGGGGATAAACGGCACAACTTCAGCGGCACCCGAGGCGACTTTCCGCACCGTGGCGTTCACACCAACTGCACGATCCTTCGGTGCGATCACCGCATGCGCACCCAAAGCATCAGCCAGACGCAAACAAGCGCCCAAATTATGCGGATCTTGCACACCATCCAATACCAATAACAATGCAGGCTCGGTCAGCACATCCAACACATCTGCAATGGAAACCGCGAGCTTGATCGCTGAAACACGCGCCACGCAGCCTTGATGTTTGTCGTTGCCGACCATGCCGTCCAAGCGTTTGCGATCCACTGGCAAAATGCGCACCTTGAGTTGCTCGGCCAACTCCAACAAATTACGTACGCGCTGGTCTTTACGCTCGACATCGACATACAACTCGTTGACGCTTTCGGCGTGGCTGCGCAAACGGCTTTGCACGGCATGAAAGCCGTAGATGAATTCATTGGCACTCATTTGCGGCGTTTCCGTTTGGGTGGGCGTTCGGGCACGGGTTCATGCTTTGTTTTTTTGCCTGATGCTTTGGCCGTCACTTTACGGGGTTCTTTACGAAATTCTTTCCGTGCACCTTTTCCAGAGTCTTGGCGTGGCTCGTTACTCGATTCGGCTAAAGAAAAATCGATACGGCTAGTCTCCAAATCAACCCGCGCGATCTTCACTTTCAAACGGTCGGATAAGCGATACACATGGTGCGTACGCTCGCCGGTCATGGTATGACGTGCCGGATCGAACTGATAGTAGTCGTTGCCCAGTTCGGTGACATGCACCAAACCTTCCACATACACGCCATCCAGAGAGACGAAAATGCCAAAGCTGGTCACGCCGCTGATCGTGCCGTCAAACACTTCGCCCACACGATCTTGCATGTAGAAGCACTTCAGCCATTGCTCGACATCGCGCGTAGCGTCATCGGCACGGCGCTCGGTCATCGAGCAATGCGCGCCTAAATCTTTCCAACTGCCCGGCTTGTAATGTTCGCCCAGCAAAACCGCTTTGATGGCGCGATGCACCAGCAAGTCCGGGTAACGCCGAATCGGTGAGGTGAAGTGCGTATACGATTCATACGCCAAGCCGAAATGGCCGGCGTTTTCCGGGTTGTATTGCGCTTGCTTGAGCGAGCGCAGCAGCACGGTTTGCAGTAATTGCGCATCCGGACGCAGCTTAATTTCTTCTAACAGCTTGGCGTAATCCTTGGCATGCGGTTTATCGCCACCGGGCAATCCCAAGCCAAAACCTTTCAGGAAATCACGCAAGGCGACCAGCTTCTCCGGCGTCGGGCCTTCGTGTACGCGGTACAGCGTCGGATGGTCATGGTCGTGCAAAAAATCCGAAGCGCACACATTGGCGGACAACATGCATTCTTCGATGATGCGATGCGCATCGTTGCGGAACACCGGCTGGATACGATCAATCTTGCCGTCTTCATTGAAGATCATCTGCGTTTCGATGGTCTCGAAATCGATGGCGCCACGCTTGCCGCGCGCCTTGGCCAAGGCTTTAAACAGCTTGTACAGTTCCTGTACGCGCGGCAATACCGCGGCGAATTGTTTGGCGGCTGGGCCTTTGGGCTTCTCCAGCATCTCCCACGCCAGGTTATAGGTCAGCCGTGCATGCGAGTACATCACGCCCGGATAAAAACGATAGTGCTGAATTGCGCCCGTCGCAGAAATATCCATATCGCACACCATGCACAACCGGTCCACTTCCGGATTCAGCGAGCACAAGCCATTGGATAACGCCTCCGGCAACATCGGAATCACGCGCCGCGGAAAATACACCGAGTTACCGCGATCCAGCGCTTCCTTATCCAAAGCGTCTTTCGGCTCCACATAGTGGCTAACATCGGCAATCGCCACCACCAAGCGCCAACCACGGCCTTGTTTTTCGCAAAACACCGCATCATCGAAGTCGCGCGCCGTCTCACCGTCGATGGTCACCAGCGGCAAGTCGCGAATATCCTCGCGCCCTTTCAAATCGGTTTTGCGCACGCCTTTGGGGAATTTCTTCGCCAGCTTTTCGATCTCAGCCGAAAACACATGCGGCAATTCGTGTTTGCGCAGCGCAATTTCGATTTCCATGCCCGGATCCGCATAATTACCGAGAATTTCGATAATGCGGCCGATCGGCTGCGCATGTCGGCTGGGTTGTTGAATAATCTCAACCACCACCACTTGCCCCGGCTTGGCTTTTTTAGTGCCGCCCGGTTCCACCAAAATGTCTTGGCTGATGCGTTTATTTTCCGGAACCACGGTCGCGATGCCATGTTCCTGGATCAAGCGGCCGACGATTTGCGTATTGGCGCGCTCCAACACTTCGACAATCGCGCCTTCCGGTCGGCCACGGCGATCCACGCCGATGGCGCGGGCCACCACGCGGTCGCCATGCAATACTTTTTCCATCTCGCGCGTCGCGAGAAATAAATCCGCGCTGCCGTCATCCGGCACTAAAAAGCCATAGCCATCGGGATGGCCTTGCACGATGCCGGGGATCAAATGCAGCTTATCCATCTTGCACAGCGCGCCTTTGCGGTTGCGCATGATCTGGCCATCGCGCTCCATGGCATCAATACGGCGCGAGAAAACCTGCATTTCTTCCTGCGTAATGCCCATCAGTTTGGCGAAGTCTTCAAACTCCACCGGCACGCCCTGTTCTTCGAGCATAGTCAGGATGTATTCGCGGCTCGGCAGCGGCAAGCCGTATTTAGCTTGTTCACGCTCGTAATGCGGGTCCTTCAAACGGATTTTTGCGAGTTTGATTTTTTTGGGTTTCGTTGACAAATCGGGGGTTTCCTATAAAATTCGCTGCCTTGCTTTAGGCATGCCCGGATGGCGGAATTGGTAGACGCACATGGTTCAGGTCCATGCGGTGGCAACACTGTGGAGGTTCGAGTCCTCTTCCGGGCACCATCAAGAAATATTAAAAACCGCATCCATACTTGATGCGGTTTTTTATTGTCCGCAACAAAAGCAGCGAATCTGCTGCGGCACTCTATAACTTTCGCATTTTACCCCAGTTTGCACTGAAGCTCTTTGGTTTGTGTAATGCTCAACCCAAGCCTGCAAAATAATTCCGCTGATTTAACCCCAAAGCTTTAAGCCCGGCGTTTAAACACCATCACCAACGCACGGAGCCACCATGATGCAAGCCCTATTTCTATTCCTGTTGATGTTTGGCCTCACCCTACCGA
>JAHECG010000019.1:0-15794 GCA_024641855.1 Betaproteobacteria bacterium
AGTCATTGAAAAATTGGTTGGCGGTGGCAGTTTCGAACTGCCGACCCCTGCCGTGTGAAGGCAGTGCTCTACCACTGAGCTAACCGCCAATGGAACGGTCGCAATTTAACCATATCCCTCTGTTTCTGGTCAAATTTTACCTGGGCGTTTAGTGTGTTTTTCCCGTAAAATAGCGCCTTTTCGTCAGGTATTCCTCTCATGGTTCGCACTCGATTCGCTCCCAGCCCAACCGGTTATTTGCACATTGGCGGTGCACGCACGGCGTTGTTTTCATGGGCCTATGCGCGTAAGCATAAAGGCCAATTCATTCTGCGGATTGAAGATACCGATTTGGAGCGTTCTACCGACGAATCAGTGCAGGCGATTTTCGATGGCATGTCGTGGCTCGGACTCGAGCATGACGAGGGGCCGTTTTTTCAGATGCAGCGCATGCCGCGCTACAAGCAAGTGATTCAACAATTGCTGGATCAAGGCCATGCTTATCATTGCTATTGCAGCAAAGAGGAGTTGGATACGATGCGCGAGGCGCAGCGGGCAAAGGGTGAGAAGCCGCGTTACGATGGCCGCTGCCGTCATCGCACGACGTCTGCGCATGGCATAGATCCCGTGGTGCGCTTTAAAAATCCGCAAGACGGTGTTGTGATTATCGAGGACATGGTCAAAGGCCGTGTTGCAATCAGTAATGGCGAGTTGGATGATCTCGTTATTGCACGCCCCGATGGCACGCCGACGTACAATTTTTGCGTGGTGATCGACGATTGGGATATGGAAATCACGCACGTGATTCGTGGCGATGATCATCTCAACAATACGCCGCGCCAGATCAATATTCTGCAAGCCTTGGGCGCGCCGCTGCCGATCTATGCACATGTGCCAATGATTCTTGGGCATGACGGCGAGCGTTTATCCAAGCGCCACGGCGCGGTAAGTGTGATGCAGTATTTTGAAGATGGTTATTTACCTGAAGCGCTATTGAATTATTTGGCGCGCTTGAGTTGGGCGCATGGTGATGATGAGCTATTTTCGTTGGAGCAATTCATCGAATGGTTCGATCTGGATGCCATCAGTAAATCACCCGCCAAATTTGATCCTGAAAAGTTGTCATGGGTGAACCAGCAATACATCAAATCCACTGACAATGCGCGCTTGGTGGAATTGGCGAAGCCCTTTATGTCCCAAGATTGCTGCGATCCTGCGCATGGGCCGGACCCGGTCGAGGTGTTTGGCTTACTCAAAGAGCGGGTCAGTACCTTGGAAGAATTAGCCGATGCTGCCGTATATTTTTATCGCCCGCTGGAGGCGCATGAAGATTTACGTAAGCAGCATCTGACCGCCGCTGCGAAACCGGCGTTGGAAGCATTGACAGACAAACTGGCAGAAGTGGAATGGTCGCGTCCCGGCTTGAGCGCGCTGATTAAAGAAATTTGTGCCGCACATCGTTTGAAAATGCCGCAAATCGCGATGCCATTACGCGTGATGATCACCGGAGAAACGCAGACCCCTTCAGTCGATGCCGTTATGTTCTTAATTGGGCGCGATGAGGTTATCCGCCGGGTGCGCTCGCATTTGATACGGTATCCGGCGGATTAGCGTTGCTTTCAGCTTTACAGAGTGTGCCTTGCCCACTATAATGGCCGCCTTTCTGGGGGTATAGCTCAGCTGGGAGAGCGCTTGCATGGCATGCAAGAGGTCAGCGGTTCGATCCCGCTTACCTCCACCAGAATAAAGTAGTAAAGACTAAGCACAGAGTTTAGTCCCCATCGTCTAGAGGCCTAGGACATCGCCCTTTCACGGCGGTAACAGGGGTTCGAATCCCCTTGGGGACGCCAGAATAAAAAACGCCACCTTCGGGTGGCGTTTTTTATTCTGGTTTCACCGAGCGGTACTTAGAGAGACTCGTGGTTCGACTAGCCGAGCACTGCTCGGCTGGACGCGCAACGCGCGGTCCGGAGCCACGCAGTGGCGCAGGATGGCTGGATCGCCGTAAGGCGAGACGGACACAATCCCCCAGCCCAGCTAGTAGCCGACCACAGAACGTGACTAACGCGATGTAAAAAACGCCACCTTCGGGTGGCGTTTTTTATTCTGGTTTCACCGAGCGGTACTTAGAGAGACTCGTGGTTCGACTAGCCGAGCACTGCTCGGCTGGACGCGCAACGCGCGGTCCGGAGCCACGCAGTGGCGCAGGATGGCTGGATCGCCGTAAGGCGAGACGGACACAATCCCCCGGCCCAGCTAGTAGCCGACCACAGAACGTGACTAACACGATGAAAAAAAATCCACCTTCGGGTGGCGTTTTTTTTTAGTTTCACCGATCAAGATTGTAAATAGAGGTGTCTGCTAAACTTCATACCGGGTGAATGAATATGCGTGCAATCTTGATTCACGGTATGGGACGCACACCGCTGGCGATGGGGGTGTTGGCGGTGCGCTTGCGTGCGGCGGGGATATCTCCCCGATTGTTTGCCTACATCGCGGCGTTTGAGCGTTGGGAAAATTGTCTGGGACGGTTGCAGCGATTCATCGCAAAACACGCCGCATCGGAGCCGTATATTTTAATTGGGCACTCGCTCGGCAGCGTACTCATTCGCGGGGTATTGCCGAGATTGCCCCGTTCCCCCGTCGCTTGTTTTTTCCTCGCTCCACCAACGAAGGCCTGTATGGCTGCACGTAAGTTCGCCCCTTATCGTCTGTATAAAGTGTTCACCGGTGAAATGGGACAATTGTTGGCGAATGCTTCGTTTATGGATTCCCTGCCATTACCGAAAGTGCCGACTAGAATTTATTCCGGTATCAATGGGCCGCGCGGACGCTATTCGCCCTTTGGGAATGAGCAAAATGACGGCATCCTGGCGCTGCATGAAACGCAGTTATTGGGCGCATCGCAACAAGCGGTACCATCGTTGCATACGTTCATGATGAGCAATGACGCAGTGGCCCAAGATATCGTGCGATTTACCCGTGCACTAAAACCTTAGGCGATGTATTTCCGTGTTAAATAATTAATCGCCAAACATACGCTGCACTTCGGTTGATGCATGCCGTTGATCCGACACTTTTTCCCTTTCGTCGAAGCAATAGACCTCCCGTCTAAATTTTAGTTAAGAATTCGACAAGTGTGCCGATAACGCAACATATAGCTAAATGTTGTAATAAATCAACAAAGTAATCAGGGAAAACGTCATGGAACTTAGCGAACGTAGAGCGGGTCGGGATCGCCGCAGTGCTGAAGGGGTCAATAGCGCGGCACCTTTTTTAACCAAAGATGGCTTGGTGTTTACTGATCGTCGTCGTGGCGATAGAGATCGGCGTCATATCGATGTCAACGAATTGTTGGAATTGGGTGAAGTGGAAGAAATTGAGTTGAAGCCGGTGCGTTATAGTTAAACACGCTGCGTTGATATGCACACATTGGCCGTGTTTTCACGGCCTTTTTTTGGCTGCTAGATACGCCATCATGCGTGTAAAGGATAAGACCGCACCGCAACTATGGCCTTAAATTCCTGGTTATATAGACATCTTCCGCGCACAATAAAGGGTTCAAATTTAGCGCAATTAATGCACCCAAATGAATCGAGAATTTCCTCCTCAACACACCTTAGAAACCCTGAACTTCGACAATAGTTATGCCCGGCTAACCGACGCCTTTCACGCAAAACTGACGCCGACGGCGATTACGCAACCCTATTTAGTGAGTTTCAATGACAGCGCCGCTGCGTTAATCGATCTGGATCCGCTGGAGAGCCAGCGCGTGGCCTTTCTCGAATATTTTTCTGGCCAAAAAAACTTGCCGGGTGCGGAACCGCTAGCGATGTTATATGCCGGCCATCAGTTTGGCCACTATGTGCAGCAGCTCGGCGATGGGCGTGCAATTTTATTGGGTGAGGTGGTGAATAGCCGTGGTCAACGTTGGGATTTGCATCTGAAAGGTGCAGGTGAAACACCGTTCTCGCGCGCTGGTGATGGGCGCGCCGTGTTGCGCTCTAGTATTCGTGAATATTTGTGCTGCGAAGCCATGCATGGTTTGGGGATCCCATCCACACGCGCACTGTGCATTGTTGGCAGCGATATGGAAGTGTATCGGGAGCAGATCGAAAGTGCCGCCACGCTGTTGCGCATGGCGCCGTCGCATGTGCGCTTCGGTTCCTTTGAGGTTTTTTTCTATCGCAACCAGCACGAAGAACTAAAGACCTTGGCGGATTATGTGATCGATCAACATTATCCGCACCTCACCGCTGCAAAGGACAAATATGCGCAGTTCTTACGTGAAGTGGTGCGGCGTACCGCACGCTTGATGGCAGAATGGCAAGCCGTTGGTTTTGCGCATGGCGTCATGAATACCGATAATATGTCGATCCTCGGTATTACGCTCGATTATGGTCCTTATGGTTTTCTAGATCATTACGATGGTGGATTCGTCTGCAATCATTCCGATCATCAGGGGCGCTATGCTTTTGATCAACAACCAGATATCGGTGCTTGGAATTTGACTTGCCTCGCGCAGGCGTTGACACCACTGATGAGCGTCGCTGAGGCGCGCGATGCGTTATCCGAATATCAGCAGACCTTCGTTGCGCATTACTTGGATCGTATGGCCGCTAAGCTCGGTGTGGAACGTTCACCCGAACTGGCACCCTTGGTGAACCGCTTACTCGAATTGCTGCATGAAAACCATGTCGATTACACCATCTTTTTCCGGCGCCTGAATGCATTTCAATCGGTAGCAGAAAATCGTAATGACGCAGTGCGCGATTTATTTTTAGATCGTATGGCGTTCGATAGCTGGGCACAGGATTACGCAGCGTTACTACGCCAATCTGGCGAATCGGATACCGCACGCAAGGTGCGGATGGATCGCATGAATCCAAAATTTATTCTGCGTAATTATTTGTCGCAAGCGGCCATCGAAAAAGCGCAGGCTCATGATTTCAGCGAAGTGGACTTGTTACTGAGACTGTTGCAATCCCCGTTCGATGAGCATTCGGCCTGGGAGCGCTATGCTGATTTTCCTCCGGATTGGGCAGGCACCCTCACGGTGAGTTGTTCGTCGTGACCAGTGCATAAATGCCGTATTTCGAAACTTCGTGCAGGTTGTTAGCGTTAATCTAGCGCGTAGTTTCGCTAGTCATTCTGACGCTAGCCACCATCCCAGTAAAAAAATCGTTAACTATTAAGGCGTTACGTTATTAATGTGGCGCTTAAAAAGGCGTTGATTCTGCTCAGGTTTTGTAACTGACGTGCCGATAAGTTAACCATGTGGATTGCATAGTTATTTCATCAAGATTCGCGATTTCGCGTACGGTGCACGCTCAATGCCGATCAATTTCGAGTGCAACCTCATGCTGTCGAAGATGTGTTGAGAGAATGGGCATATCGAGCGACCACTAAAATGGGAAACAAATTAAGGTGGAATGATGGGGCAATTGAATACGCTAGGTACGTTGGCGCACAGCCAAATTGTCGTTGTCGATGATTTGATGCACGCCGTTCATTCGTGATTGGGCAGAAGATGACTCGTGATTTTTGCTTAGTTGGTTCAAACAGTACCAAAATGGATGTTGCCCTGTTTGCGGCACAACTAGAGTTGCTCTACGAGCAACTGACTTGGGCCTTAGTGGCGAACGTGCTGATCAGCATCCTATTGGGCGTTGCACTTTGGCCCTTGGTCGATCACGTGTGGCTGTTATGTTGGGTGGGCGGAATTCTTCTGGTTTCGGCTGCGCGCGGTATGGTGGGTTGGAGATATGCACGACGCGATAAGGAGCGAAACTGTCGGCGCTGGTGCGTCGCGCATCTGGCCCTAACCTTTACGTCTGGCATCGCCTGGGGTATCGCGGCACCGCTGTTCATGTGGGATGCGGAACCCATACGTCATCTTGTGGTGGCATTGAGTTTGGTGGGCATGGTGGCCGGCGCGGTGACTTCACTCGTGGCAATACGCTGGGCCTATGCGTTATACGTGGTGCCCTCTATGTTGCCCATGGGTATGGTGATGTTCGGTTATGGCGACCAAGTACACGCGGTCATGGGGGTCATGATCGTGGTCTATGTGGTCGTGATGCTGGGCATGACGAATCGCTTGCATGGAGCTGTGGTGGAATCACTACGCCTACGTTTTAGCAATGAAGAATTGACTTCCAGCCTAGAGACGACTTGGTCTCAATTACAGGATGAATCGCAGACACGCGAACAGGTGGAAAAAGCTGCGCGCGAGTCGGAGCGGCGTCTGCGTTTACATGTGGCGCAGACACCACTGGCGGTGATCGATTGGGATACGGAATTTCGGGTAGTGTCATGGAATCCTGCAGCGGAACAGATTTTTGGTTATACCCGGGCGGAAGCCTTGCACCGCCACGCTTGGGATTTGATTGTATCGCTGGCACTCCGAGAAGAAATTTATGCGGTTTGGTGCGATCTAATGCGTTGCCAAGGTGGGACGCGCTCCACCAATGACAATCAAACCAAAGATGGGCGTACGATTGTTTGCGAATGGTACAACACACCTTTGGTAGATACGCATGGGCAGGTGATCGGTGTGACCTCTCTGGTGCAGGATATTACCGAGCGCCGTGAAGCTGAACGGAAACTCGAGCATTTGGCGAATTTCGATACGCTGACGGGATTACCGAATCGCAACTTGTTTCATGATCGTCTTTCCCATGCATTGGAAAAAGCAAAGCGACGTCGGTATCAATTGGCGCTATTCTTCATCGATCTAGACGATTTCAAAGTCATTAACGATACCTTAGGGCATGATGCCGGGGATCGGATGCTGCGGCACGCGGCTGCGGTGATTCGTAATGCGATGCGGGATGAAGACACGATTGCCCGGCTGGGCGGTGATGAATTCGTGGTGCTGATGGAAGAGGTGAATCCAGCGGATTTGCCGAGCAGCGTGCAACGACTCTTGGATGCGTTGGTGTGTCCGATTGTTCTCGATGGGCAGGAAATTGCATCGAGCGCTAGCGTCGGGATTGCCGTCTATCCAAACGATGGTGAGGATATTCCTACGTTGTTTAAAAATGCAGATACCGCCATGTATCGCGCTAAGGAACAAGGCGAGCATTACCAATTCTTTCAGGCGGAGATGGCTGTGCAGGCGCGTGAGCGCTTGCTGATTGAAACCAATCTGCGGCGTGCCATCGAGCGCGAACAACTGTTCCTCAATTTCCAACCCGTCGTCGAGCTGGAGTCCGGTGAACTTGCCGGAGCCGAAGCATTACTGCGCTGGCATCATCCGGAGTTTGGTTTGATTCCACCGGATCGTTTTATTCCGGTCGCGGAGGCTTGTGGGTTAATCGGTATTATCGGTGCGTGGGTGCTGCGTGAGACTTGTCGCCAAATCCTGCGTTGGGAGCGAGAAGGTATCGTGGTGCCGAAAATCGCGATCAATCTGTCGGCGCGGCAATTGCGGCAGCGTGACTTGACGGAAACCTTCGTGAACATCCTAAAGGAAGAGGGCGTAACTGCTGCGCAGATCGGGGTGGAGTTGACGGAGAGCGCACTGATGCATGATCCGGACGAAGCGGCCGCGGTGCTGAGTGCCTTGCGTTCGGCCGGATTTGAAATCTATATCGATGATTTCGGAACCGGTTATTCATCGCTCAGTTACCTCAAGCGTTTCCCCATCGACAAACTCAAGATCGATCGATCGTTCGTTAACGATTTGTTCGGCAGCGGTGGCATGGCGATTGTGACGGCGGTACTGGGTGTTGCACGAGCACTGGACATGCGCGTGGTAGCGGAGGGTATCGAAACCGAAGCCCAGTTCGACAAACTACGCGGTAGCGGTTGCGATATGGGGCAGGGTTACCTAATTGCACGTCCGATGTTGGCGGCAGACTTCACGATCTGGGCACAAGCCAAGAAATATGTGCGGAATTAGTTGAACGCAGGGGTGCGCTAAGCTGTTCATCATGGTGAAAACCGGGTACAGTCATAGCCCGTATGAAGTGGTTTTTTTCTATTCTCTTTTTCAGTCTGCTTACCGCCTGTGCACCGACGTCAACAGTGACTGGCAAGGGACCGACATCTGCTGAATTTAAGTTGTCATCGTTGGCTAAAACCGAAGTCGATCAAATTGCCGATTTGCATTTTCAGTCTTCGTTGGCGCATTTGCGTCTGTTGACGGAGAAGCTTTACCGGCGCAATCCACGTGAATGGAAAAAAACGGGCCAGCCATCGTTGGACGCCGCTGTCGCGCGAATCTTTGACGGTGATTTTCATCAAAGCTTTGCCGAGCTGAATCATAAACGGGGCATTGAAGCACTGTATTTGGCCTTTCAAGAAGACTTTCAAGGGGATCGCGTTTTGGCGTTGAGTTGGGGCTTGGCGACGATGAGTTTGGCGGCCTATAACGACAAGACGGATTTTTACGCGTGGGATGATTTGGATCCGCAGAAACTTTACAATGCCGCGCGCAATTATGAAATTGCCGTATGGAAGCTCTCCACCAACCGCGATAGTCAAGGACAGTTATTTTTGTTGACGAATGAGATCAGCGGCGAGGTGCGCAATTTGAGTTTTGAACGGGAATTCGGCAAGCTGCTGGCCGAACATGACATGATGGCAAAAATTGTCGCCGGCCGTACCAATCGGACGATCGTGCGCATGGTGCAAAATATTGCGACAGCGATTTTTATTCCACTCTCAGCGTTGCCCAAATGATGCGTTCGATTTTAATTACCGGTTGTTCCAGCGGTATCGGCCTGTGCGCTGCCGTAGGTTTGCAGGCGCGCGGTTATCGGGTATTTGCAACGGCGCGCAAGGCTGCCGATGTGGAGATGTTGGCGGCTAAAGGTTTGGATGCACTGCAACTCGATCTTGCCGATTCGGCATCTATCCACCGTGCTGTGGATGCGGTATTGGCACAGACCGGCGGTACGCTGGATGCGTTGTTTAACAATGCCGGTTATGGACAGCCGGGTGCGGTAGAAGATTTATCGCGGGATGTGTTGCGCGCCCAATTTGAAACGAATTTGTTCGGCATGATTGAGTTGACGAATCAAATCATCCCCGTGATGCGGCGCCAGGGTCATGGACGCATTGTGCAAAACAGTTCAATTTTGGGATATATCACCTTGGCTTATCGTGGTGCCTATAATGCCAGCAAGTTTGCCATCGAAGGCATTACCGACACGCTGCGCCTGGAATTGCGCGGTAGCGGTATTCAGGTCAGTCTGATCGAACCCGGGCCGATTAAGAGTTGCTTTCGTGCCAATGCTTTTGCGGCTTATCAGCACAACATCGATGCGCAAGCGAGCGCTCATCATGCACAATATGCGGCGATCGAGCGGCGTTTGCAAAAGGTCGGCCCCGCAGTGCCGTTTACGCTGGGGCCGGAGGCCGTGCTGGAAAAACTAATTCATGCGTTGGAAAGTACGCATCCACGGGCACGCTATCCGGTGACCAAACCCGCGCATTTTTTTGCTTATGCAAAACGCTGGTTACCGACCGTGTGGCTAGATCGTATTTTGGGAAATATTTCGGACAGCGAAACTAAATGAAACGTTTTTTAATTAGCCTTTGCGTGTTGTTTTTTTTGCAAGCAGCAGAAGCCAAGCAACATCGGGTGAGAGTGCAGGACCCCGTGCTGCCGCAGTCGGCAGAAGTGTCGTCTTTTATCAGCGATATGGTGCAGCGCAACCAATTCAAGCAAGAGGATCTGACGCGCTTGTTTAAAGAAGTGCGTTTGAAAAAAAGCATTCTTGCTGCCATGGATCGCCCGGCCGAAGGCAAACCTTGGCGTGAGTATCGTCCTTTATTCATCGAGCCGAAACGCATTGCCGGTGGCGTACGTTTTTGGGCTGAACATGAAGAGACCTTGGCGCGTGCCGAAGCGCAGTATGGGGTGCCAGCTTCGCTGATTGTGGCGATCATCGGTGTCGAAACCTTTTATGGGCGCAATACCGGTTCCTTTCGCGTGATCGATGCGTTGGCGACGCTGGCTTTCGGTTATCCGAAACGGGCGCCTTATTTCCGTAGCGAATTGGAGCAATTTTTGCTGATGACGCGCGAGGAAGGTTTTGATCCGCTGAGCATCAAAGGTTCGTATGCGGGTGCAATGGGGATTTCTCAATTCATGCCCTCCAGTTATCGGAAGTACGGAGTGGATTTCGATGGCGATGGACAGCGCGATCTTTGGGAGAACCCGGAAGATGCCATTGGCAGCATTGCGCGGTATTTACAAGGTTATGGATGGAAACGTGGCGCCACTGTGTTAGCGCCAGTGCAACGTGTCGTAGACGAAGCCAAGAGCCTGGCTAATCGTGGTTGGAGTTTTCGCATTCCCATGCAGCAATGGGCTGGTATCGGCGTTAGTACCGATGCAGCACCAACTGCGTCTGAAGCGATGTTATTCGAGCTTGCTGGAGAAAATGGCCCTGAGTATTGGTTGGGCTTCGAGAATTTTTATGTGATCACACGTTATAACCGCAGCTTTCATTATGCGATGGCGGCATGGCAGTTGAGTCAGGCCTTTGAGGCCGCTAGAGTGCCGCGACCAGCTTCTGGTTCGGCGCCATAATGGAACCTGTCAATACCAGTTCAATGCCAAGTCACATCACGAATATTTGCAATGAGTGCGCTCGCATCGACGGGCTTTGTGAGGTAGCGCAGGAATCCTGCTTTCAGCCCACGCTCGACATCAATCGCCATGGCGTCAGCCGATAGCGCCAGCACGGGGATATTGCTCGTACCTGTATCTGCCTTGAGCGCAACGAGTACCTCATAACCATTCATTTTCGGTAAATGAATGTCGAGCAAAATGGCATCCGGATGGTAGCGACGCGCGAGTTCCAGTCCATCTTCACCATTGGTGGCAGACAGTAAGGTGATATCCAGTTGGCGTCGAAAGATGACTTCCACTAACTTCAAATTGGATGGATTATCTTCTACATACAGAATTTTACGTTGTCGTTGTGGCGCTTCAACAGATGGAATGGCCGGTTTGTCGGGCGTTGTGCTTAGCACTTGCGACGCATCCGCCAGCGTGAGATCGAGCCAGAAGGTGGAGCCCTGCCCAGGGTGGGACTCCACGCCAATTTTCGCGCCCATGAGTTCGGCCAATTGTTTTGATAGCGCTAAGCCGATGCCCACACCATCCACTTCGGTGTGTTCAGCGCCGAGCCGTTCAAAGGGCCGGAATAGTCGCGATAACTTATCCGGCGCGATTCCCGATCCCGTATCGGTAATTGCAATTCTTACGCTATGTTCACCTTGTGATTGAATGGCGATGGTAATGCGGCCCCCAGGACGGTTGTATTTGGTCGCATTGGATAAAAGGTTGATCAGTATTTGGGATAAGCGTGTCGAATCTGCGTGCACTTGAAAATCGCCGGCGCCGTGATTGAGCAAGGATATATTGCGCGTCGCCATGAGTGGTTGTGTGATATGAAGCGCGCGCGACAATGCCGCATTGAGCGGCACCGGTTGCATCTGAACGGCGAGGTGGCCCGTTTCGATGCGAGACAAGTCGAGCAGTTCGTTGATGAGTTTTAGCAGATGATTGCCGGCAAGGTTAATTTCATTGAGATAATCTTTGTGCTCTGGTGATGTTGTGTCTTGTTCCAAGACTTGTGTAAAGCCGAGAATGGCATTCATCGGGGTACGTAATTCGTGGCTCATCCGCGACAAAAACTGGCTCTTGGCGAAGTTTGCGCGCTCTGCGGATTCTTTGGCGAGGGTCAAGTCACGGGTGCGTTCCAGAATGCGCGCTTCCAACGATTCCGTTAATGCGATTAATCCAAGTTCACTGCGTTCTGCCGTTTCAAGGGCCTCTATTCGGTCGGATACATTGCTGAGCGATAGAACTAACCCAGTGATTTTTTCGTCGTTATCTTTGACCGGGGTGAGCGTCCAGTCCCAATGTGTGAGACCGCGTTCTGGGTTATGTGCGTATTCAAATGGCTTGGCTGCGGCGAAATGCGTTTCGCCTGATTCAAGCACACGGCGGAAGATGGCTTCGTTTTCAGCGTTAGGAAATAAATCGAAGTGATTTTTTCCAACGAAGTATGTGGGTTCCTGGTTATCCGCAACAGCATAAGCCGTGTTGACCCGGACAAAGTTGAAGGCGGGGTCGAGATAGGCAATCAGTACCGGGGTCGTGTCTAACACAGCAGCAATCACTTGGTTGCTGGCGCGCAATGCGTCATCGGTTGCTTTGCGTGCGGTAATATCGGTGCCAACACTGATCATGCCCTCGAATTTTCCATCGGTATCGAACAGCGACGTGTTGGACCACTCGATCAGGAAATGCTCGCCCTGCTTGCTGACCCAGTGATGGGTAATATGATTGGATGGGGTTTGTGTATTGTTGCGTAGCGCTTCGAATTTATGTTGGCGGACGGTATCAGCGTCTTCGGCGGGTATCAGAAAATCCCATGGGAATTTACCCTCGACTTCATTTTGGTTGTAGCCACTTAAGTGTTCGCAAGCACGATTGAAACAGCGGATTCGACCTTGTGCGTCGAGCACCACCAACAGCGCGCCTGCGTTTTGCAGAACACCTTGTAAAAATTCCAGTTCCTTTTTTTTTGGCAGCGGCATCAAACCATATTCTCAAGGTATTGATTTTTCCATCATAATCCCATTTAACGGAAATAGGTATTGGCTTTGTGTTTATTTAGTTGAGGGTGTTTTCCCCAATACGTTATGCAAGGAATCCCAAAGTTGATCCACCTGGATGGGCTTGGTCAGATACTGGGTGAAACCAGCCGTTAGGCCGCGGTCAATATCGATGGCCATCGCGTCGGCAGACAGTGCGAGCACCGGAATATGGCAAGTGACGGCATTGGATCTAAGGGCTTCAAGCACGGCATACCCATCCATCCCAGGTAAATGAATATCGAGCAAAATTGCATCTGGACGATAGTGTTGCGCGAGTTCCAGCCCCTGCTCGCCATTGGTGGCGACTAATAACTTAAAGTCAGATCGGCGACGAAACAAGGTCTCGATCAATCTTAAATTGGCGGCATTATCTTCGATGTAAAGAACGCAGTATGTTTCTGTCTCAGAGACGCTAGCCGCAGTGCTGTCGTTAGCGTGCGTCGCCAAGGTGGCGGGTAACGGTGCGCGCGACAGATCTATCCAAAAAGTTGAACCAATACCAGGGCTGGATTCGACGCCGATGGTAGCGCCCATGAGTTCCGCTAATTGTTTCGATAGCGCTAAGCCGATGCCTGTGCCTTGAATTTCACCGAATTCTGCGCCGAGTCGTTCGAATGGTTTGAATAATTTTTGTTGTTGTTCTTCGGGGATGCCCGGCCCGGTATCGCTGATGCTGAGGCGTAGTTTATCCTCGGTGAGCGCTTGGCAAGTGAGCGTGATGCGACCTCCTGGGTGATTATATTTGGTTGCATTCGATAGTAAGTTGATGAGAATTTGGCTTAAGCGCGTGTTATCGGCTAGCACCTGCATATCTTGGTCGCAATGATTGATTAACGCGATCTGCCGTTCAGCCATGAGCGGTTGAGTCAGATGAAGCGCGCGGTTCAATACGTCCAGCAACGAAAGCGATTGCACGAGCACGGATAGCTTGCCGGCTTCGATGCGGGATAGATCCAGCAATTCGTTAATGAGGTTTAATAAATGATCACCGGCACGGTGGATTTCGTGCACGAAATCGATGGGTTCCGGGCCGAGTGGTTCGAGCTCCAATACCTGAGCAAAACCGATAATCGCATTCATTGGCGTGCGCAGTTCATGCGACATGCGCGAGAGAAATTCGCTCTTGGCTTTGTTGGCGCGTTCGGCGTCTTCCTTGGCGGCCATCAGCGCCTGCTCGGTGTGCTTGTGTGTGGTGATATCTTGTACCGTGCCACGCACCCTGATCGGGTGGCCGTCAGTATCCAGTTCCGCAGTGCCTTCGGAATACAGCCATAAGATGGAACTATCCGGGCGGACGATGCGATATTCAAAACTGGGAAGTGAGATTTGTTGCCCAGCATGCGTTGGATAGGTTTGCATGATTGCCTGTTGCATACCCTCGCTCACACGAGTTTGATCTTCGGGGTGGATGGACGTTAAAAAACGTTCCATTGTCGGCACCACACTGCCGGGCATCAGGCCGAGCAATTCAAATGTTGTATAAGACCAGACCAGTTGATTGGTTTGTAAATCTAAGTCGTAGTCGCCAAGACGGGCAGTGCGCTGAGCGGCTTCTAGGCGCTGCGCATTTCGGGCGAGTTGTAGTTCGGCATGTTTGCGGTCGGTGATATCAATATAAGTACCGAGTACGCCGAAGGTGTTCCCGGCGTGGTCTCGCAACGGCACTTTGCTGGTAGACAGCCATTTGCGCGAGCCATCGGCGTAATCCATGGGCTCATCGAAATCTAGTTTGGCTTGCCCGGATTCGATGACTTGCGCATCGTCCGCACGATACAGCTGGGCGCTGGCTTTCCAAGCCATCTCCCAATCCGTGCGGCCGATCAAGTCTTCCGGTGTATTTACGCCTGCGTCTTGCGCGAACACACGATTGCAACCGAGGAAGCGTCCTTCACGATCTTTCCAGAATACGCGGAAGGGTGCAGTGTCTAATACCGTCTGCAACATTTGGGTAGATTGCGCGGCTGTCGCATTAGCGACATTTAACTTGGCGGTACGCTCATTGACCAGTTGTTCGAGTTCGATTTTGGCGGCATAGCTTTCTGTTATGTCGATACCGACGCTGACAATAAAATTTAGCTTCCCTGCGCTGTCGAGCAAAACGGTGTTGGACCATTTGATTAGGAAGCGCTGGCCGCTTTTGCTGAGCCAATCGTTGGTGTACTCGCCGGACAAGGATTGCGGATTGTGGGCGAGTGTTTCGAATGCTTGGGTGCGAATGCTTGCCGCGTCTTCCGGCGGTAGTACGGTGTCCCAGGGGCATTTTCCTTCGACTTCGGAAAAGTGATAGCCGCTGAGTTTTTCGCAAGCTTGGTTGAAGCGCACGATGCACCCAGCTGGATCGAGCACCACCACCAGTGCACCGGCATTTTCGATCACGGCGTCGGCCAGCGACTGGGCGTGCTCTAGTTGGTTCGACAGTTCGCTATGGGTACTGAGCAGTGTTCCTAGATTGGCGCTGAGCATACCTAGTTCGTCCAGGGAGCGCGGTGCTAGGTTTGTTTGGGCACGTTCCATAATCGATGTGGTGTCAGACGATATAAAGTCATCCAGCGGGGCAATGCCCTGTTTCAGGCTGCGCCAAGCGAGCCAGGTGCCGCCTGCCGCAAGTGCCAATAAAGAGAGCCACAAACCCAAGGTCTCCCAATGGAAATAGCTGGTACGGTTGTAGTAATAGCCGAGCAGCAGGCTGTCGATCAGCAATGGCGTGACAATGCCCAGCATCAATAGTTTTACCCACAAGGGGATGGCGACAGTACAGATATTGCGCGGTCCAAGATAGCGCCCGAGTCGGTCGATGAAATAGAAAAAAATCGGAAACACGGTAATCAGCACGACTGGAATGAGGCCGAACTGGTTGTACAAGTGTTCGCGCAGGGTATAGCTGCGAATGCCCATGGCTTCGAGCGAAACGTCGGCACTGAAGGCACCGCCGTTGGAGTAGAGCGTGACTGTGACGAGCAGGTACCAAGGGAGTTTGGTAAATACCTGTTTCGCGGTGATCGCTGCCTGCGTTGGATCCATTTGTGTGAGGTTGACGATAAACCGATGGGCGCGTGGCACCAGCGCTAGTCCTATCAATAGAAACACAAGGATATAAGGCCCTGTATAGCTGAAGAAGATCAGATAAAACTCGGGCATGGGGTAGAAGCCCACGAGGCCCATGAGCGATCCGCCGATGAATGGCGGCA
>JAHECG010000019.1:15894-19405 GCA_024641855.1 Betaproteobacteria bacterium
TCGAAGAGAATATGTCCGCCATCGCGGTTGTATTTGGCCGCATTCGACATCAGGTTTACCAGGATTTGCTTCAGTCGGGTCGGGTCGGCGAGTACCTGTACACGCACATCGCATTTGTTCATGAATCTGATTTGTTTGCTCGTGAATAGTTGTTTGCTGATTTGCAAACTTTCACTGATCACAGTATGCGGATTGACTGTTTGTAGGGCGATGGACATTTTGCCGGATTCGATGCGCGATAGGTCGAGGAGTTCGGAGATTAGTTCGAGTAAGTGAGTACCGGCGCGGTGAATTTCGTTGGCAAAGTCGAGCTGATCGGGGTTGAGGTCTTCCGTTTCCAATACTTGGGCAAAGCCGAGAATAGCGTTCATCGGGGTACGCAGTTCGTGCGACATGCGTGACAAAAATTCACTTTTGGCTTTGTTGGCGCGCTCGGCATCTTCTTTGGCGGATACGAGATCTGCGGTGCGCTCGTTAACCAAAGTTTCGAGGTGTAGGCGATGTGCTTCGAGTTCCAGTTGTAGCGCTTTCACTTGTTGAATGTCGCGATGCACTCCCAACCACACTTCACCATGGCTGGGGTGGGTGAAGGTGGAAACGGATGCGGAACACCAGATGGGCGTGTTGTCTTTTCTGCGATTCAAAATTTCGCCGTCCCAAACACCTTTGATATTTAGTAGTTGGATGATTTCATCGGCGGTTTTTTGCGCATTTGTTTGTGAATTATCATTGAGGAGAGAGATCGGCTTGCCGATCAATTCCCCCTTTTCGTAGCCGAACATCCGCTCTGCGCTGGCATTGTTGTAAACGATGCAGCCGGTTGAAGTGCTGACTAGAAGCACGGCATCGGCCATCTGCTCCAAGATTCGCGCTTGTAGGCGGATATCGTCTTCCATGGTGGCCTGATGGCTGATGCGCTGGTGGTTGTAACGTTCGGGCAGCTCTGGCCGAATGGCGCCGAAAGTCTCGACGATTTCAAACGCGCCATCAGCACGGCAACGCGATAGATAGGTGTTGACCGTTGCATGGTGGGTCTGTGAGTCCATTTGCACCGTGCCTTGGGGGCCGGTTACCCGGATGGTTTTCAGGGCTTCGATCAGCGCTTCGGGTTCGAGGCTGCCAGCCTGATTGGCCGCTTGTGCGAAGGCTTTGACGCAGAGATAAGTGCCCTCACCGAAATTGGTGAGAATGCCATTCCCCTTGGGCCAGATGCCGCTGACACCGGGCTGGCTGGCCAAGCGCGTGAGGAAGTCGCGATTTTCATCGCTAGCTACGGACATGAAATAGGTGTTACTGGAATAAAAGTCGGCACGAACTTCCGGCGGTAGCTGGCTGGCCATCATTTCGTCATAGTGCCCCATCACCACCGCGATATGCTTTTTAAGCCCCCGCTGCGTGAAACGCGTGAGGAGGTTGACTTGATCAATGCCCGCAAAATACGGCACAAAAACATCCGGTGCTGCGGTTTCAACGTTGTCCAGTAAAAGCTCTATTTCATCGGCAGCAACGCCGATGGGGCAGTATTCTTCACCGACAACGCTGCCGCCACTGCGCAGCAAAGCGCGCTTCGCCGCATCGATGGAGCCGCGCGGCCATTCGTAGTTATTGCCGGCGAAAAACATGCGCGGCCCGTATCGTTGCTGCATGTACGGAATCATGTGATCGATTTGTTGGTTGGGTAGGGCTGCGAAATGGAAAAAGTAGCGGCTGAGAATACTGCCTTCGTAAAAAGAAAAATTTAGATAGGGAATTTTGCGCGGCTCCGCTACCCGATAGGCGACGGCAATGCGCGAGTTGGACAGCAGGTTGCCGATGATGCTGACGCAACGATGTTGATCCACTAGTTTTTCGGCTGCGGCAACCGCACTTTCCGGCAGGCTGCCGTCGTCTTCGATCACCAGTTCCAATGGCCTGCCCAGTACGCCGCCGCTTTCATTGATCTCTTGGCAGGCGATTTCACCGGCGCGTTGGATTTCGCTGCCGTAAATACCCACGAGTCCGCTGAGCGGGGGCATCAGGCCTAATTTGACGCTGTTATCTGACATCCTGTTGTTCCAATTGTCTAGTGCACTAGAAAAAATTGATTTAAAACTGCGCAGCGTTTTCCGTGTTGGCATCCAATGCTTGGTGTAATGCGCGCAACAGATTTTCCAGTTTGATCGGCTTAGTCAGGTATTCAACAAATCCAGCCTTGAGTCCAGTTTCAATATCGATCGGCAAGGCATCGGCCGAGAGTGCGAGGACGGGTATGTGGGCCGTGGTGGGATTTCGCTGTAGCGCCTGGAGTACCGCATAACCATCCATGCCGGGTAGATGGATGTCGAGCAGGATGACGTCTGGCTGATAGCGGCGCGCCAATTCCAAGCCGTATTCACCATTCGTAGCCGAGATTAGTCCCAGCTCGGGCTGGTGCCGCAGCATGGCTTCTATCACTTTGAGATTGGCGGCATTGTCTTCGATATAGAGAACTTTTTTGCGCGCTATGGTTGGGCTGGTGAAAGAAGGGTTTTGGATTGCTGCGGTAGCTTGATCTTTTGATTTGGCGCGCGGCAAGTCGATCCAGAAGGTGGAGCCTTGTCCTTGGATGGAACTGACCCCTAACTCGGCTCCCATGAGCTCAGCTAACTTCTTGCTCAGATTCAGGCCGATGCCGGTGCCGCTGACCGCAGTAAATTCGGCACCCAAACGCTCGAACGGCATGAAGAGTTTATCCAACTTATTCGGACTGATGCCGGGGCCGGTATCGGTGATGCTAATGCGCCAATGCTGATCGCCGCGCTCATGGCAGTCAATGTGGATGCTGCCACCTTCACGATTATATTTGGCTGCGTTGGTGATTAGATTGAGCAATATCTGCCGCAAGCGGGTTTCATCGGCCAGGACGGCAACTTCGTCGCGACACAGTGTGATGACGTTGATCCGCTGTTTTTGAAGTTCGGTATGCGCCAATGCCAATACTCTGTTGAGCAAGGGAGTAAGCTTGACTGGCTCGATCAGCGTGGCGAGTTTGCCAGATTCGATGCGGGATAAATCCAGCAGTTGGTTGATCAGTTCCAATAAATGTTCCCCCGCTCGATAAATTTCCGCGACAAAGCTTTGTTGCTCTAGGCTCAGGGATTCGCTTTCCAACACTTGGGAAAAGCCGAGGATCGCGTTCATCGGGGTACGGAGTTCGTGCGACATGCGGGATAGGAATTCATTCTTGGCGGCGTTGGCGTGCTCGGCTTCTTCTTTGGCTTGTATGAGATTTTCTTCGGTCAGCTTGCGATCCGAGATGTCTTGGATCGTGCCAGACACGGTTTCTGGATTGCCGACGGCGTCAAATGACAGGGAGGCTTCGCCATGCGCCCAGCGCGTTTCGCCATCCGTGCGCATGATGCGGTAATCGATACCTGCTGGCTGTTTGTTATCGAGAACATCGCGCGTGAATTGACGCGTCATCTCAAGATCGTCCGGGTGGATACGGGCCTCATTGCGCTCGAGTGAAGGCGTGGTGTCTTCCGGATCGTAG
>JAHECG010000019.1:19505-38338 GCA_024641855.1 Betaproteobacteria bacterium
TCGCTATCAAGCAGCGCGGAGGTCTGGACGAAAACCCAACTTACTGAGCTATCTGGGCGGAGAAAGCGAAATTCATGCGCGAACGGTACGCCTTGCGTGATAAATGCCTGCCAAGCGCTAAATATTTTTTCCTTGTCTAGCGGATGCAAGGCTTGGCCCCAGCCTTCTCCCATGGCTTGATCTGCCGAAAGACCGGAAAATTCACACCAGCGTGTATTGACGAAAGTGCAATGGCCGTTGACGTCGGTTTCAAAGACTCCGACGGGCGCGTTGGCCACCAGCGCGGATAATCGTTGTTCGCTTTCAATGACACGGCGTAGCAAGGGACGCGTGACTTTGGCGAAGATCACGGAACCCAGGATGATGAGTAGCGCGCCAATCGCTATCGCCCATACCCCGGCGCGGATAAACGGCGCTCTGACTAACGCAGTATCCACTTTATAAACAATGCCGATTTCCAGCGCTGGGACGGGGGCATAACCGGCTAGCACTAATTTTCCGCTATAGTCTGGCAGTTCACCGCTACCGCTTTTGCCGTTTAGCGCCAAGAAGAGGGGCCGCGCAAGTACACCATCGAAGGGCACTCGCGCCACTTCTTGCAAACCTTTGCCGGGGATCGCGCGCAACACTTGTATTTCGCTGCCTATGCGGCGACCGATAATTATTTTACCCGTTTGGTGCGTTTGACTTTGCATGAGCATACCGGCCTCGACCTGGCTCATGGTGGCACCCCAGTGTCCTTGCGGGTTGGTTTGCTCGCTATAGCGCTTATCGAATTGCGCCACGGCTTCGATCAGATTGGCCATAATGCTTGAGCTTTGTTGCATTTCAAGCAGGGTTTCATCGTAGGCTGTGCGGTAGAGCAGCGTGATGGTGCTGGCGCCAATGATGATGGCGATTGCAGTCAAGGATAGGATGAGCACGCGTAGGGTGCGCGATTGATAAGTTCGGTTCATTTGGTTCTTCATAGGTATGAATAAGCCGATTTTTTCCAGTATTGCGTGTTTATATGATCAAAATAGATGGGCGCCAATCAGTAAAACCTTACTTTTAAAATGGATATGCGCCTGATTTGATTCAGTTAAAGGATATTACGGCGGGTTTTGATAGAACTTCAGCTTAATTTGTGGTGAGGGTTTTAGCGGTCTGAAGATTTGGGAGAGGCGTTATGCCGGTGAAGCCTGATTTTAGTGCGGATGATGAATTGACCTTTACTTCCTGCGGTCACAGGGGGAAAAGGTCAACTGTATTTGATTAGCGTCAAATAGAATCGGGTTTATTCGACGCCTTGGCTCGTTAGGTAATCCTCATAATTGCCGGAGAAGTGTTGGTAATCGCCCTTGCCATCGAGCTCGATGATTTGCGTGGCGAGCGAGGAAACAAACTGGCGGTCATGGCTGACGAAAATCAGCGTGCCTTTATATTTTTCCAAAGCAATATTCAGCGCTTCGATGGTTTCCATGTCCATGTGATTGGTCGGTTCATCCATGATCAACACGTTGGGATATTCGAGCATCAGCTTGCCGTAGAGCATGCGACCTTTCTCGCCACCGGAGAGCACGCGCACCGATTTTTTGACGTCGTCTCCGGAGAACAGCAGGCGCCCTAAAATGCTGCGGATGGATTGGTCGTCTTCATTTTTTTGCGTCCACTGTTTCATCCAGTCGAACACATTCCAATCTTTTTCGAAATCATGCGCGTGGTCTTGCGCGAAGTAGCCGATGCGGGCTTTTTCTGCCCATTTCACATTACCTTGATCGGGTTCGATTTCGCTCATCAGTGTTTTGAGTAAGGTGGTTTTACCTGCGCCGTTGGGGCCGATGATGGCGAGACGCTCTCCGGCTTCCAGCAGGACATTCATGCCGTGAAATAGCACATGGTCGTAGCCTTTGGCGATGTCGAGCAGCTCTACCGCTTGGCGGTGCAGTTTATCTTTGTCGTCCATCTCGAAGCGGATATACGGCGCTTGGCGGCTGGAGGGTTTGACCTCTACCACTTCGGATTTAATTTTCTCGATCTGCTTTAAGCGCGATGTCGCTTGGCGCGCTTTGGATTTATTGGCGGAGAAACGCGCGACGAAGTCTTGCAGATCCGCCACGCGTTCTTTGGCCTTGGTGTTGGAGGAGAGCATTTGCTGCCGTGCTTGGGTTGAGGCCAGCATGTAGTCGTCGTAGTTGCCGGGATAAACGCGGATGGTGCTGTAATCCAGATCCGCCATGTGGGTGCACACGCTATTCAGAAAATGGCGATCATGGGAGATGATGATCATGGTGCTGTTGCGTTGATTGATCACGTCTTCCAACCAGCGAATGGTGTTGATGTCGAGGTTGTTGGTCGGCTCGTCCAGCAGCAGAATTTCTGGGTTGGAAAACAAGGCTTGGGTGAGCAAGACGCGCAGTTTGAAACCCGGTGCAATTTCGCTCATCGGGCCAGTATGGTTGGCCAGCGGAATGCCGACGCCCAGCAGTAGTTCGCCGGCGCGCGCTTCAGCGGTGTAGCCATCGAGTTCGGCGAAATGGGATTCCAGTTCCGCCGCTTTCATGTAGTCGTCTTCGGTGGCTTCAGGGTTGGCGTAAATGGCGTCTTTTTCGCGCATCACTTGCCACATTTCATCGTGGCCCATCATCACCACGTCAATCACGCGCTGATCTTCATAGGCGAATTGATCTTGGCGCAGCCAAGCCATGCGTTCATGCGCATCGAGCGAGACATTGCCGCCAGTGGGTTCGAGCACGCCGGCCAAAATCTTCATGAAGGTGGATTTGCCGCAGCCGTTGGCGCCGATCAGGCCGTAACGATTGCCATCGCCGAATTTGACGGAAACGTTTTCAAATAGGGGCTTAGCCCCGAACTGGATGGTGAGGTTGGCGGTGGAAAGCATGGGAAGTGGGCTACGCGAGCAATAAAACGCGCATTTTAACATGCTTGCCTGGGTTGACCCAGGCGTGGTGCTACTTAAGCGTTATGGTGGCGGTCCCAAATAGCGGTAACCTGAGACGAAAGTGCCATTGGATCGAAGGGTTTTGGAATCACGTCTAAAGCACCCAGCGCACGATATTGTGCGATTTCTTGCGGTTGAACTTTGGCGGTCATGAAACAGACCGGGGTTTCGGCGATTGCTGGCAGTTGACGCAGTGCTTGCAGGGTCGTGGGGCCATCCATGCCGGGCATCATCACATCCAGCAAAATCAGGTCGGGCGCAAATGCCTCGACATTGGCCAAGGCTTCTTGCCCTGAACTGCAAATTTTGACTGTGAAGCCACCGACGGCTTCTAAGGCGAGTTGCGCTACCGCTTGGATATCGGGTTCATCTTCGACGTAGAGGATCTTGCTTAAAGTCGGTGCGGCCATCGTTTGTCTTTCGTGGTGAATTGGATGCTTTGGGTTAGTCAACTATCGGCAGCAAGCGCTTGGGCTTGAGTCATTAGGTTTTTGAAGTAATGTTGGCTTTGGCGCTTCCCACGGCAAATTTTAATTCGATTTCGGAGTCGAGTGTAAGCGCATTGCTGTTACGCACGATATTTCCGTGCTTATCGCGGGTGATGCTATAGCCGCGCTCCAGGATCGATTGTGGATTGAGGTGTTGAAGATTGGCACTTAAGCGCGCCTGTGCTTGATGGGCCGATGCCAAGCGATTTTTGATCGCCAAGCTAAGCCGTGCGTCTATGTTGGTGCAGCGTTGTTGGAATGGAGCTAGGTTTGGCTGAGCGTTGGCGAGGCGTTCGCTATATTGTTTGACGTTCCAACGGTGTCTATCCACGCGATGCCGCGCCACTTGTTGTAAGCGTTGCGTTAGATGTGCAAGTTGTTGGCGCTGATGTTGAATGCGTGCGCCAGGGTGGGCTAAACGTTTGGACAGATGATCCAGATGTTGCATGCGTGTTTCCAGCATGCGTGTCATGTGTCGTGCCATGCGTTGATTCAAGGCGCGCAGTTGCTGGTCTAACTCGGGGCGATTGGGGCTGGCGAGTTCGGCAGCAGCGGTGGGGGTCGGTGCGCGTTGATCGGCAGCAAAATCGGCAATGGTGAAATCGGTTTCGTGGCCGACGCCGCAGACGAGGGGAATGCGGCTGGCGACGATGGCGCGGGCGACCGCTTCTTCATTGAATTCCCACAAATCTTCAATACTGCCACCACCACGGCACAAAATGAGGGTTTGGCATTCATTGCGCTGATTGGCCGTTTGGATAGCTTGTGTGATTTGCTGATGCGCGCCTTTGCCTTGTACCGGAGTTGGGTAGAGCACGATGGAGATGGCGGGCATGCGGCGCTTCAGCGTGGTGAGAACATCGCGCAGTGCAGCAGCTTGCGGCGAAGTAATAATACCAATTTGATGGGGGTAGCTGGGCAGCGTGCGCTTACGTGCAGGATCGAATAAGCCTTCCGTTTCGAGCTTGGCTTTCAGTTGGGCGAAGGCTTCATATAAAGCGCCAAGTCCACCGGGACGCATCGTTTCCACATTCAATTGAAAATCGCCGCGCGGCTCATACAGTGAAACCAAAACGCGCGCCTCGACTTGCATGCCTTCTTTCGGCGTGAAATCCAAATACTGGTTGCGATGCCGAAACATGACGCAGCGCACTTGGGCTTTGTCGTCCTTCAACGAAAAGTACCAATGACCGGAGGCATGTTTGGTGAGATTGGAGATTTCACCGCTGACCCAAAGCGGTGGAAAAGCGTTTTCGAGCAACGCGCGGGCTCGGCTATTTAGCGCTGAAATCGGGATTGCCGACTCTGCAACCCTATTAAACAAGGGGTTTGTCATGGGGCGATTGTAGCAGCTATCCACAATCCCCGAGGAATTTTGATGTTTCTGAGGCCGGGATTTGAAAACAGTGAGTCAAAAAAACTAATCCATTGAATTAATTGATAAATAGTTAAGAGTAAAACTTGAGCGAAATATAAAATTCATTTACTGAGGTTGACTTAAGTCGTTTTTTTACAGCTTATACACAGCTTTACCCACAGCATATGTGGGTAAATTTAAAAAAACCTTTGATCTCAGTAAGTTTGCTTTGTCAGATATGTTACCGATTTTATAACTATATGAAATTTATAGAATAGTTTGTTTAAGCTTGAAATTCGCAAGCTGGTTTTTTGTGCGCGCGTGAAAAGGGTTGTTGAATTGACTTGATTTATGACGATCTGATAGTACAATGACATGCATGTTGCGCGATTGCGTTAAGTGATTTTAGTGCGGCATGAGTTTAAGTATCCCCTTTTTGTTCTGCTCCGTTTGCCCCGACTAGTTATTTGTTCGGGGCATTTTTTTGTCCGCGATGCGTGCGGCGCAGCAGTCGCTCCCTTGCCGAAAATCGCGTTGCGAGCTAAAGTGACGCACTATTTTTGAGGGAGAAGCCGAGTGCTCAGCATTATAGAAAAAGCGGGTTGGTCAATCTGGCCCTTGATATTCGCTTCCATCCTCGCTTTGGCCATTATTGGCGAGCGTTTTTGGTCCCTGCGTGCGCAGCTGGTATCCCCTAAGGGATTATTGCAAGGGTTGCTGCAAGAATTACAAAGCAAAGGCATTGCGCAAGAGATGCTAAATCGCTTGGTAAAAAGTTCGCCTTTAGGCCGTATTTTTAGCGCCGCATTGCGCAATGCAAATAGCTCGCGCGAAATCATGAAAGAAGCCATCGAAGAAGAAGGTCGCGCAGTGGCGCACGAGCTTGAGCGCTTTTTGAATACGTTGGGAACGATTGCGACTGCCGCGCCGTTATGGGGGTTATTCGGTAGCGTATTGGGGATGGTGGAGTTGTTTGGCTCGCTGCGCCCGACAGGGTCTAACCCCGCAGAATTGGCGCATGGCATTTCCGTGGTTTTATACAATACGGCTTTGGGTTTGATCGTGGCGATTGTGGCGCTGATTTTTTATCGTTACTTCCGCGCTCGAGTGGATTCCATTGTGTTGGATATGGAGCAACAAGCGATCAAGCTGGTCGAAGTGTTGCACGGCGAACGCAAATAACATGAATTTTCAACGTGGCAGACATCGCGAAGAGCCAGAGATTAATTTGATCCCGATGATCGATGTGCTGCTGGTCATTTTGATTTTTATGATGGTGACCACGACCTTCTCGCAGTTTGCCGAGTTGCAAATAAATCTCCCGACAGCGCAAGCTGAGAAGCCACAAGACAAACCGGTGTCGGTGAATGTCGCAGTCGATGCGACAGGGCGCTATGTGGTGAATGGCAAACCGTTCGTAGGGCAAAACGTGGATAGTCTTGCTCTTGAATTAAAGCGCGCAGCGGGTGACACCAGCAAGGAACCGACAGTCATTATCAGCGCCGATGCCAATGCGACGCATCAAGCCGTAGTGAATGTGATGGAAGCGGCGCGACAAGCCGGATTGTCCCGCATCACGTTTGCCACGCAAGCGCAGAACGCGAAATAGCGCGCTCGTGTGTACGCGACTTATTTAATCTTCCCGAACGCGCAACTGCTAAATTCTGTATCCCTATGAGAAACTGGCTCGAACGGCAGTGGTACCGTTGGTCGATCTGGCACCTGATTTTACTTCCGCTATCGTTGCTGTTTTGGCTGATCACTGCCACACGCCGATCTTTGTACCGTTCTGGTTGGATGCGCAGCGAGAAACTTTCCAAGCCGGTGATCGTTATTGGCAATATTTCCGTTGGCGGCACCGGTAAAACACCATTGGTGTTGGCGTTAGCCGCGTTGTTGAAAGCGGCCGGTTATCACCCCGGCATTATTAGTCGCGGTTATCTTGGTAAAGGTTCGCTACCCCGTTGTGTTACAACGGATAGTGAGCCGCGTGCGGTTGGCGATGAACCGGTGTTGCTGGCACGTCGGTCGGGCTGCCCCGTTTGGGTGGGGCGACGTCGTGTGGAAGTAGGGCAAGCGCTAATCGCCAGTCATCCGGAAGTCGATGTCATTTTATGCGATGATGGTTTGCAGCATTATCGTTTGTCGCGGGATGTAGAAATTGTGGTGATCGATGCCTTGCGTTGGTTCGGAAATGGTCAGTTGCTGCCCGCCGGACCGTTGCGTGAACCTGTGAAACGCATGCGTAGCGCCGATGTGGTGGTGATTAATGGTTGGTTGACCGGTGCGCCGATGCAACGGCGTGAATTCACCATGCGCTTGACCGGCGATGTCCTTTACAATCTGCGTAACCCGGAACTCAAGGCACAGCCCGAAATCTTTGCCGGGCAGCGCGTGCATGCCGTGGCGGGAATCGGACATCCACAGCGTTTTTTTACGCAGTTAAAAAAAATGGGCCTACAGTTGATCGAGCATCCATTTCCCGATCACCACCCTTACACGCCGCAGGATTTACCGTGGCATGAGTCCGAAGCGATCGTGATGACGGAAAAAGACGCGGTCAAATGCGTGGATTTTGTGGGTGATAATGCTTGGGTGTTACCGGTTGAAGCGCAATTGGATGTGGGCGTGGGTTTGGCCGTATTAGAAAAATTAAGGAATTTACATGGACGTTAAACTGCTCGAAATTTTAGTCTGCCCGCTCTGTAAAGGGCCTTTGGTTTATCGCAAAGATCAGCAAGAGTTGATCTGTAAGCCAGACCGTTTGGCCTATCCGATTCGCGATGGTATCCCGGTGATGCTGGAGGACGAAGCGCGCAAATTATCAGCCGAAGAAGACGTTTAAATAACGGTTGCTACTGGTGTTCGGAGAAAAGCACTCGCCATGAAGTTTAACGTTGTCATTCCCGCCCGTTTCGCTTCCACGCGTTTACCTGGCAAACCTTTGGCCGACATCCATGGTAAGCCGATGGTGGTGCGCGTGGTGGAGTTGGCGTTGCAGTCTGGTGCGGATGAGGTATGGGTCGCGACCGATCATGAGGAGGTCGCCGCTGCTGTAACGGCGGCTGGATACAATGCGCTGATGACTTCGCCGGAGCATGCGTCCGGTACCGATCGTTTAGCCGAGGTGGTGCAGCGGTTAGGTTGGGATGACGATACGATTGTGGTGAATGTCCAAGGCGATGAACCTTTGCTCGATCCGCGCTTGATTGTCGATGTAGCCAAGAGCTTGGCCGAGCACGGCAGTGCTGATATCGCCACCGCTTGTCACCGTATTCACGACATGGCGAGCATGTTTAGCCAACATATCGTGAAGGTGGTGTTGGACCGCATGGGTTATGCGTTGTACTTTTCGCGGGCGCCGATTCCGTATGCGCGCGATGGCTTCCGCGATGCACCTAATCGCATGCCGATCGATCTACCGGTATATCGGCATATTGGGATATACGCTTATCGAACTGCTTTTTTGAAAATCTATCAACAACTCACGCCCGCAGCGATTGAGCAATGTGAAGCATTAGAGCAGTTGCGCGCACTATGGCATGGGCACAAAATTGCCGTTGCGATCACTGATTTAGCGCCACCAGCTGGCGTAGATACACCGGAAGATTTGCAGAAAGTCAGAGCCTTATTCAAGACTTAAAGTGGGTTTATGCGGGGATAAAAAACATTTAAGTCCCCATTTCGCAGCCTCGGCTTTTCCCTTTGGCGATCAGTGGTAAGATGTTGCCCTTTCTGCAAGCTAATAAATCTCATAGAACGAGTGGAGGCATTATGAAGTTGATTCTTCTCGGCGCGCCCGGCGCTGGTAAAGGTACGCAAGCCAATTACATCAAAGATAAATACAATATCCCGCAAATCTCCACCGGCGATATGTTGCGCGCCGCGGTTAAGGCGGGCACGCCATTGGGTATCGAAGCCAAGAAGATTATGGATGCAGGTGGTTTGGTTTCCGACGATATCATTATGGGTTTGATCAAAGAGCGTTTGACCCAAGCGGATTGCGCCAATGGTTATTTGTTCGATGGTTTTCCGCGCACCATTCCCCAAGCAGAAGCCATGAAGAAGCTCGGCATCAATGTGGATTACGTGGTTGAAGTGGATGTACCTGATTCGGAAATCGTCAAGCGCATGAGCGGTCGTCGTGTGCATGTGGCCTCCGGCCGCACTTACCATGTCGTGTTTAACCCACCCAAAGTCGCGGGTAAAGACGATGCGACCGGCGAAGATTTGATTCAGCGTGCTGACGACTCGGAAGAGACCGTGTTGAAGCGTCTGGAGGTTTACCACTCGCAAACCAAACCACTGGTGAATTTTTATAACCAGTGGGCAGCGACCGGTGTTGCCGGTGCGCCGAAGTATGTTCGAGTTGAAGGCGTCGGCTCGGTTGACGCTATTCGCGACGCAGTTTTTGCGGCGCTGGGTTAATCGATAGCCATTAGGGCGAGGCCTGCCTCGCCCGCGCTACGAACAATGAGCAAAGTTCCCGATTTCACAGACACCGAGCGCCACGTGGTAGAAACCACGGTCAAGGAGCGTTTCGGCAAGCCAGTCGAAATATTGGCGGCCGATGCGGAGATTCGGCTGTATAGCGGCGATCACGAATTGACGGAAGTCCCTGTGTTGTACTGGACAGAACGCGATTGCCAGTTTGTGATTTTCAAAGTGGCAGATAACCGCTACCGCAACCAATTTTTTTATTCAGTGAAAGATCAATTCGGTACCGGTCGCGAGGAATACGACGATGTCGGTGATTGCGTATTGACCTTGTTGCAGGTGCAGGCGGATCACGAATCGATCCGTGACAAGCCCTAAGAATCAATTTGATTAAGGAGAAAAACGAATGGCCAAGATGAATGCTTTTTATGCACAATCCGGTGGCGTTACTGCCGTCATTAATGCTTCCGCCTGTGGCGTGATCGAAACGGCGCGCAAGCATAAAGACAAAATCGGTAAAGTGTATGCCGGTCGTAATGGCATTATCGGTGCATTAACCGAAGAACTCATCGACACCACCAAGGAATCGGCTAAAGCCATTGCCGCTTTGCGCCATACGCCCTCCGGTGCCTTTGGCTCTTGCCGTTACAAACTCAAAAGCCTGGAAGCGAATAAGCGCGAATATGCGCGCTTGATCGAAGTCTTCAAAGCGCACAATATTGGTTACTTCTTCTATAACGGTGGTGGCGACTCTGCCGACACCTGCTACAAAGTTTCTCAGTTATCTGAATCGTTGGGCTATCCGGTTCAAGCGATTCATGTCCCTAAAACCGTGGACAACGATTTACCGATTACCGATTGCTGCCCCGGTTTTGGTTCCGTTGCTAAATACATTGCTATCTCTACCCGTGAAGCGAGCTTTGACGTGGCATCGATGTGCAAAACCTCGACCAAGGTTTTTGTGTTGGAAGTCATGGGCCGTCATGCGGGCTGGATTGCTGCTGCTGGCGGTATGGCCGCCGACAACGAGAACAATATTCCAATCGTGATTTTGTTCCCGGAAGTGGAATTCAATCAGACCAAATTTTTGGCGCTGGTTAAGCAGAAAGTCGAAAAATTTGGATATTGCACCGTGGTGGTGTCGGAAGGCACGCATTATCCGGATGGCAGATTCCTGGCCGAAGCGGGTACGCGTGATTCTTTCGGTCACGCCCAATTGGGTGGCGCTGCCCCGGTGGTTGCGGGCATGGTCAAAGAAAAGCTCGGTTACAAATATCACTGGGCTGTGGCTGATTATTTACAACGCGCCGCACGCCACATTTCCTCGAAGTCTGATGTCGAACAAGCGTATGCCTTAGGCAAAGCTGCGGTCGAATTGGCACTGAAAGGTAAAAACTCAGTCATGCCAACCATCGTGCGCGTATCTGATAAGCCTTACAAATGGAAAATCGGCGTCGCCGAACTGAAAGATGTTGCGAACAAAGAAAAAATGATGCCGCGCAACTTCATTACTCCGGACGGTTTTGGCATTACTCAAAAATGCCGCAGCTATTTGGCAGGCTTGATCAAGGGTGAGGACTATCCACCCTATAAAGATGGGATGCCTAGTTATGTTCGCTTGAAGAATGTGGCGGTGACGAAAAAACTGAAGGGTACGTTTAAAGTTTAGATCGCGTTGCGATGACCCCGGAACGCGCGCGCGAACTCCTGATTCAGCAAGCTGGATTTGGTAGTTTCTATAATGGCAATTCGGCCAAGCTCATTTTGTCTGAAGTGCAAAAAGAGCATGGCCAAGCGCTGGTAGATCGATTGATTATCGAGTGCGCGCTGGATCGGGTGTTTGATTTTAAGCCGGGAACACGGTTTGAGAAGGGGATTGCATTCCCACCCTGAAAAATAGCGTTGAAGAATAAAATTAACAATCAATATGGCGATTGATAATGGGGCGAGAAGGCAAAAAATGCAGCTAGTATCTTAGCTGAAAATAATGAAGTAACCACTTGGAGGAGTCATGACGGCACTTAGCTTTGCGCTTATTTGCGCTGGTCTTGCAATTGTTTATGGTGTTCTAGCGAGTCGATGGGTGTTAGCAAAACCCACCGGCAATGAGCGTATGCGAGAAATCGCAGCCGCAATTCAGGAAGGCGCACAAGCCTATCTGAACCGTCAATACCGAACGATTGGTATGGTCGGCGTGGTGCTGTTTGCGCTGATGTATTGGCAGCTGGGCGCCTTAAGTGCTTTCGGCTTTGCGCTGGGTGCCGTGTTATCCGGACTGACGGGTTACATCGGTATGAATATTTCGGTACGTGCCAATGTCCGCACCACCGAAGCGGCGCGTGGTGGCTTAAACGCTGCCTTGCAAGTGGCCTTCCAAAGCGGTGCCATCACCGGCATGTTGGTTGTTGGTTTGGGCTTATTGGGCGTGGCAGGTTATTACGCTTATCTCGTCAGCATCACCGCTGCCGGTACGGCTGTGAATATAACCCCCTTGGTCGGCTTGGCCTTTGGCGGTTCGTTGATTTCCATCTTCGCCCGGTTGGGTGGGGGTATCTTTACCAAAGGTGCGGACGTCGGCGCCGACTTGGTGGGTAAAGTGGAAGCCGGGATTCCGGAAGATGACCCGCGTAACCCTGCCGTGATCGCCGATAACGTCGGCGACAATGTGGGCGATTGCGCCGGTATGGCTGCTGACTTGTTCGAGACCTATGCGGTTACCATCATTGCCACCATGTTGCTGGGCGGATTGGTGATGAAAGGCATGGGCGATAAAGCCTTGGTGTATCCCTTGGTGTTGGGTGGTGTGTCCATCATCGCATCGATTATCGGTACCTTCTTCGTGAAAGCGCGCGAAGGCGGCAAAATCATGAACGCACTGTATCGTGGCTTGGCTGTTTCCGGCGTGCTAGCTGCCATTGCATTCTATCCAGTGACGACGCACATCTTGGGTGCGACCGTAACCATCGATGGCCATGAGATCGCAACCCGCATGATTTATTACGCGGCTTTGATCGGCTTAGTATTGACGGCTGCCATGGTGGTCATTACCGAGTATTACACGGCGACCGAATACGCACCGGTACGACATATTGCGCAAGCGTCCACCACGGGTCACGGTACTAATGTGATCGCTGGTTTGGGCGTTTCCATGCGCTCGACCGCTTTACCGGTGATTGCCGTGTGTGCGGCCATTTTGGGTGCTTACGCCTTGGCAGGCCTGTACGGTATTGCGATTGCCGCGACCTCGATGTTGAGCATGACCGGCATCATCGTTGCACTTGATGCCTATGGCCCAGTAACCGACAACGCCGGTGGTATCGCTGAAATGGCGAATCTACCGGAAGAAGTCCGCAATATTACCGATCCCTTGGATGCCGTCGGCAACACCACCAAGGCCGTGACCAAAGGCTATGCCATCGGTTCCGCAGGTTTGGCGGCGCTGGTGCTGTTCGCAGACTACACCCATACCTTGCAAGAACATTTGGGTGTTGCGACCTTATTTGATCTGTCCAATCACATGGTGATCGTCGGCTTGTTCATCGGTGGCTTGGTGCCTTATCTGTTCGGCGCTATGGGGATGGAAGCGGTCGGTCGTGCTGCTGGTTCCGTGGTGATTGAGGTACGTCGTCAGTTCAAGGAAATCCCCGGCATTATGGCGGGCACCGCCAAACCGGATTACTCTAAGGCTGTGGATATGCTGACAAAAGCTGCGATCAAAGAAATGATGATTCCATCGTTGCTTCCGGTGCTGGTGCCAGTGATCGTCGGCTTGACCTTGGGTGCGCAAGCCCTGGGCGGCGTGTTGATGGGTACGATCATTACCGGTATTTTCGTGGCGATTTCGATGACCACCGGCGGTGGTGCTTGGGACAATGCTAAGAAATACATCGAAGAGGGAAATCACGGCGGCAAAGGTTCCGATGCGCACAAAGCAGCGGTAACCGGCGATACCGTTGGCGATCCATACAAAGATACCGCAGGCCCAGCGATTAACCCGCTGATTAAAATTATCAATATCGTGGCTCTGCTGATTGTGCCACTGCTGTAAAAAAGACTAAGAGAAATGTGAAAAAGGCCGGTTAAAACCGGCCTTTTTTTCGAACGGTATATTTGAAATAAGTGGCGTGTTTAAGCCACCGAGTGTGTATACACGCGGAGGAAAATTGGGGCTAGGGAAATTTAGCTGCAGTGCCCCGTGTGGAGGGGTAACGTTTACGCCGCGCGAATATTGGCGGCTTGCTTCTTACCTTTAGGGCCATCGGCAAGTTCGTACTGAACCCGTTGACCTTCTTTCAAGGTTTTAAATCCGGCCATTTCAATCGCGGAGAAGTGTGCGAAAACATCCTCGCCTCCCTCTTCCGGTGTAATAAAGCCAAAGCCTTTTGCGTCGTTAAACCACTTGACGGTGCCAATTGCCATGTTGCTTACTCCGTTGTTGCTGGGCTGGTCTTAACCCCGCGTTTAGCCAAAAAAGTTACGGCGAACGATTACCTAAAATACATGATATAAAGCAAAGACCAAGTTCAGTTTGCCCTCTGTTTTGGCGGTTCGTCAAGTATTTTGAATTGAATCTGGGTTTGGGGTTGATAAGCACTAGGTGTGGCCCCAGAATAAGAAATTAATCGGATAAAGATATGGCGCAAAAGAATCAACTGAGCACTATTTTGGAGCCAAGGGTCAGTAAAGCTAAACCACCGCCGTTATATAAGGTGTTGCTCTTGAATGATGACTTTACCCCGATGGAGTTTGTGATTGAAGTGTTGCAACGGTTTTTTGAGATGAATCGAGAACGTGCGACACAGATTATGTTGAAAGTGCACCAAGAAGGAATGGGCGTTTGCGGGGTTTTCCCAAAAGATATTGCAGCGACAAAGGTTGATCTGGTAGTCTCTTTTTCAAGGCAGCACCAACATCCTTTGCAATGCGTAATGGAAGAAACTTAGATGATATCGCAGGAACTGGAAGTCTCGCTCCACATGGCGTTCGTCGAGGCGCGACAAAAGCGTCACGAATTCATTACGGTGGAACATTTATTGCTGGCGATGTTGGACAATCCCTCCGCCGCGCAAGTGTTGCGTGCCTGTGCCGCGAATATTGAAGAGCTGCGCAAAGTCTTGGCAGATTTTGTGTTGCAGCACACCCCGGTCGTCAGCGGCACCGATGAAGTTGATACGCAACCGACGCTCGGCTTTCAACGTGTCATTCAGCGTGCGATCCTGCATGTGCAATCTTCCGGCAAAAAAGAGGTCACCGGCGCCAATGTATTGGTGGCTATTTTTGGTGAAAAAGATTCGCATGCTGTGTATTTCTTGCATCAGCAAGGCGTCACGCGTTTGGATGTGGTGAACTATATTTCACACGGCATCAGTAAAGTTCAAGATGGTATTGGTGCGGGCAAAGCCAGCAATAGCGAATCGGAGCCGGAAGCAGAAGCAGAACAGCAGCCAGCCACTGCGCTCGAAAACTTCACTCAAAACCTGAATGCGCAGGCCCTGTTAGGCAAGATCGATCCATTGATCGGGCGCGAACTGGAATTGGAGCGCGTGATTCAAACCTTGTGCCGACGTCGCAAGAATAATCCCTTATTGGTCGGCGAAGCCGGGGTCGGCAAAACCGCCATTGCGGAAGGCTTGGCACGGCGTATCGTCGAAGGCAATATCCCTGAAGTCTTGGCGCAAAGCACGGTGTATTCCCTGGATATGGGCGCGCTGTTGGCGGGCACCAAATACCGCGGTGATTTCGAACAACGCTTAAAAGCGGTGTTGAAGCACTTGTTGGATAACAATAAGGCGATTCTGTTTATCGACGAGATTCATACGTTGATTGGTGCGGGTGCTGCTTCGGGTGGCACACTAGATGCATCCAATTTATTGAAACCCGCCTTAAGCTCGGGCCAACTGAAATGTATTGGCGCCACCACCTATAACGAATATCGCGGCATCTTCGAGAAAGATCATGCCTTGTCACGGCGTTTCCAAAAGATCGATGTGCTCGAACCGTCCATTGCTGAAACGGTAGAAATTTTACGTGGTTTGAAATCGCGTTTTGAAGCGCATCACGGCATTAAATACACCGCCGCAGCGCTATCGACTGCGGCTGAGCTATCGGCTAAATACATCAATGACCGGCATTTGCCGGATAAGGCGATCGACGTGATTGATGAAGCGGGTGCGGCGCAACGTATCCTGCCTAAGTCGAAGCAGAAAAAAATGATTACGCCCAAAGAGATCGAAGAAATCGTAGCGAAGATTGCGCGCATCCCACCCAAGAATGTTTCGACCGACGATCGCTCGGCGCTCAAGAATCTGGATCGTGATCTCAAAGCCGTGGTGTTTGGACAAGATAAAGCCATTGAGGCGCTGGCGAGTGCCATTAAAATGACGCGTAGCGGTTTGGGTAACGCACAAAAACCGATTGGTTCATTCTTGTTCTCCGGTCCAACCGGCGTCGGAAAAACCGAAGTCGCGCGCCAGCTCGCCTACACCATGGGCATCGAGTTGCTGCGTTTCGATATGTCAGAATACATGGAACGTCACGCCGTTTCACGCTTAATCGGCGCGCCTCCGGGTTATGTGGGATTTGATCAAGGTGGTTTATTGACCGAAGCCATCACCAAACATCCGTATTCGGTCTTGTTGCTGGATGAGATTGAAAAAGCTCACCCGGACATTTTTAATATCCTGTTGCAAGTGATGGATCATGGCTCCCTTACTGACAACAATGGGCGCAAGGCAGATTTCCGTAATGTGATCATTATCATGACCACCAACGCCGGTGCCGAGTCTTTGAATAAAACGCAAATCGGCTTTACGAAGACGGAGAGTGCCGGTGATGAGATGGCGGATATCAAACGCCTGTTCTCGCCTGAATTCAGAAACCGTTTAGACGCCAGCATTTCGTTCAAGGCCTTGGATAAAGAAGTCATCATGCGCGTGGTGGACAAGTTCCTGATCCAACTCGAAGAGCAGTTGCATGAGAAAAAAGTCGAAGCGAACTTCACGGATGCGTTGAAAGATCACCTCGCGCAGCACGGTTTTGATCCATTGATGGGCGCACGTCCGATGGCGCGATTGATTCAGGACACGATTCGCAAAGCACTGGCCGACGAACTATTGTTTGGACGCTTAGCGCATGGCGGCAAAGTCACCGTGGATATGGATGAAAACAACCAAGTGAAATTGGTGTTTGAAGAAGAACCCGAAGCCGTGATCTAAGCGCTTGTCCCTGCTTCGTAAAAGGCCGGCTTAGCCGGCCTTTTTATTTGCGATATGACGTTTGCCAATGCCTGGGGAATCCCCTAACATCTTGCCAAGTTGCTCATTAATAACTAAACCAGGGGGAGTGAATGGCTGATTTCAATCCGTATCAAGCACCGAGCGCGCATGTCGAAGATTTGGAAGCAGATGTTGATGAGATGGAACTGGCTGGGCGAGGAACCCGGCTTGGTGCCGTGATGATCGATTCCTTGATTTTCATGGTCCCCTTATTGTTTGCGATGTTACCCATGCTGTTTTTTGCCGCAAAACGAGGCACGGAAGGATTTGGCGTTGGAGCCATCATCTCAATCGCGGTTGGTCTATTGGGGGTCTTGGCTATATTCGTTATCGATTTGGTGATGTTGCATCGCACCGGCCAAACCATTGGCAAACGCTTGTTGAATGTCAAGATTGTACGTACCGATGGCAGTCGCGCCGGTTTGACGCGGATCTTCTTTTTGCGGCTATTTGTACCAGGGCTGATCGGTGGCATTCCCTTCGTTGGAGCTATCTTTTCTTTAGTCGATCCGCTTTTCATTTTTCAAGAATCACGTCGTTGTGTACACGATTTAATCGCCGATACCATGGTGGTGATGGCGTGATCTTGGCTTAATGCTCGACACTTATCGCGAAATTGAAACACCTGAGGGTGTTGAGTTGCAGCTGCGTGCGGCGGGTCCCGTGGCGCGCATGTTGGCCTTTACAATTGATTTGCTGTTGCGCGGCGTCATCTTGTTCATATTGTCCATTGTCTTGTCTGTGGTCGGCAACTTCGGGCAAGGACTTTTCCTGATTGTGGTATTTCTGACCGAATGGTTTTACCCCGTGTTGTTCGAGGTATTGCGCAATGGTGAGACACCCGGCAAACGTATGTTTGGGTTACGTGTGCTGAACGATAATGGTACGCCGGTGAGCTGGGGGCCGTCGCTGGTTAGGAACTTATTGCGCGTGGTCGATTTCATGCCGGCTTTCTATGGTTTTGGCTTGGCGAGCATGTTACTCAATCGCGATTTCAAACGCTTAGGCGATCTGGCTGCGGGTACCATCGTGGTCTATCAAGAGCCTGCCTTGCGCAATTTGGCCATCCCGGATGCGCCTGCTTTGGCCCCTCCATTGGGATTGAATCTGGCGGAACAACGTGCGCTGATTACGTATGCCGAACGCTCGCAACGTTTGACCGAAGTGCGCTCGGAAGAACTGGCAGATTTGTTGACATCACTCACTGGTGTGCATGGACGAGTCGGTATGCAACGCTTATACCAAATGGCCAATTGGCTGGTCGGCAAGCGATGAACCAACAAGAATTCGAGCGCCAGCACGAGGCATATTGGCAAGAGACCGAAGCCTTGATCGGCAACTTGTCGCAACGCAAGCGCATCGATTTCAGCGTGGCTGGAGAATTCCCCCAACGTTATCGCCAAGTTTGTCAGCATCTAGCGCTTGCCCGCGAACGCCAATACACCAGCCATTTGATCGAGCGTTTAAACCAACTGATGTTGCGCGGCCATCAGCATTTGTATAGCGCGCGCGCAGGTTTCTTGAGCCCGATTCTGCAATTTGTCGGCGGCGCTTTTCCCGCATTGATCCGACGCGAATGGCGTTTATTCTGGTTGGCGTTTTTCTTGTTCTACGGCCCACTCGCCGTCATGGGCTGGGCGGTGTACGAGCGCCCGGAAATGAGCTACACCTTGATGAAGCCGGCACAGGTTTCGCAAATCGAAGAAATGTATCGACCCGATGCACCGCACATTGGGCGCGAGCGCGGCGCCGATAACGATGTGTATATGTTCGGCGTGTACATTTGGAATAATATCCGCATCGGTTTTCAAACCTTTGCCAGCGGTATTTTTTTCGGAGTCGGCAGCATCTTTTACCTGCTGTTTAATGGCTTGTATATCGGTGCGGTAGCGGGGCATCTCACGCAAGTCGGTTATACCGCCACCTTCTGGCCATTTGTGTCGGGTCACGGTTCCTTTGAATTAACCGCCATCGTGTTGTCCGGGATGGCCGGTCTTAAATTGGGGTTTGCGATCCTCGCCCCAGGTCGGCGTACGCGCTTAGAAGCATTGCGCGAGGCGGCCAAAGTCAGTATCAAAATCATCTACGGCGTTATCGGTATGTTGGTGATCGCGGCATTTCTGGAAGCCTTCTGGTCTGCATCGACATGGATTGGGCCGACGGTGAAATACAGTGTCGCCGGCGCGTTGTGGAGTCTGGTGGCGCTATATTTTTTATTCGTTGGGCGTGGCCATGCAGCTTGATCGAATTGCCATCGTGGTACGTCCGCGTAACACCTGGGAAGCGATCGATCTCGGCATGCGGATGGCGCTGACTTGGTGGAAGCCGGTGTATGG
>JAHECG010000166.1 GCA_024641855.1 Betaproteobacteria bacterium
CTTGTGTACGCCCAGCATGGGCATGAACTAATGAGGTGAAAGTCCTCTGTAGGAAGGTCACCGTCGAAAACCATGTTGTTATTAGACGCTAACTACTAGCGAATGGCAAGGGCCTCCCCGCGAGGTGTGGTCTGGAGGAAGCCGGACGCAAACCTGCGAGCTGATGAACAAGAACATCATATGAGGCGTAGGCTGGAGGCGAGATGGCACAAGACATCGAAGCCGTGTGATCTAACGGCCACCGTAAATGATGCAGCAGTGCAGGGACAGTTCATGTTCTTATCTGGGGAGATCTGCTTAACGAGCGATCGGTAGATAACCAGTCAGGCCCTGGTCGATCAAGCCTTGGCATGCGGGAATCATCGCCCCGCATGAGCGAACAAGATGAAAACCGATAGCGCCCTGCCGGGTAACCGGCGGGGTGATTAAGCAGAAGTCAGCAGACGGCATAGTAGCCAAACGCCCATCGTAATGGTTGGGACAGGGTGAAGGCCTGAACATTTAGATAAAGGAGGAGCCTTGCCACACTTGAACACACGAACGCCGACCGGCGGTGACGTGACTCAGCGTAGTGACTCGAAGCCAGCCTTTAGTGACAATCTTTTCGAACGCGTCATGCAGCAAGATAATATCCTCAAGGCATGGCAGCGCGTTCGAGCCAATAAGGGGGCGGCTGGCATCGATGATATGACCGTCGATGAGTTCCCTGCCTGGGCAAAATCCGGACACTGGAAACAGGTGGCGACTGAACTGAGGATTGGTCAGTACAAACCCTCACCGGTCAGGCGTGTTGAAATCGATAAGCCAGATGGCGGTACACGCCAACTGGGGATTCCAACCGTCGTCGACCGCGTGATCCAGCAAGCGATTGCCCAGGTGCTTACGCCCATCTTCGATCCAACATTCTCAGACAATAGCTTTGGGTTTCGTCCGAATCGCAATGGGCAACAAGCGGTGAAACAGGTACATGGCATCATCAAGCAAGGCCGACGCTTTGTGGTGGATGTTGATCTGTCGAAGTTCTTTGACCGGGTGAATCATGATTTATTGATGACGCTCCTTGGCCGTAAAGTCAAGGATAAACGTCTCCTTAAACTGATTAAGCGTTATCTGCGAGCTGGGGTTATCGATAACCAGTCCTACAGAGAAAGCCGGGAAGGTGTTCCTCAAGGTGGGCCACTTTCGCCACTATTGGCAAATATCATGCTCGACCCACTGGATAAAGAACTCGAAATGCGTGGTCACTTGTTCGCCCGGTACGCCGATGATTTTACCATCGTGGTAAAGAGTCAACGTGCCGGTGAACGAGTGCTATGCAGTATCAGTCGTTTTCTGGAGAACCGTTTGAAGCTGGTGGTTAACACCACCAAAAGCCACGTGGTTAAAACCAGTGAATGCAAATTCCTTGGATTTACTTTCAAAGGAGGACGCATTCATTGGCACCCGAAAAGCTTGTTAAAGTTTAAACAACAAGTACGGCGTTTAACCAATCGTAACTGGGGTGTGTCAATGACATACCAACTCTTCAAGCTCAGCCAATATTTACGTGGCTGGATAAATTACTTTGGTATCGCCAGCGGCTACCAACGCTGTGTCGAACTGGATCACTGGATAAGACGCAGGATTCGGATGGCCTACTGGCGACAGTGGCGACGGCCACGCACCAAGGTAAGGAACTTGATGAGACTGGGCGTTCATGTTAAATCCGCAGTGGCGTGTGGCATTACCAGCAAAGGCCCATGGCGTAGTGCGAAAACACCAGGGATACAGCAGGCGTTATCGAACGACTACTTAAAGTCCCAAGGCTTATTTGCGCTACGTGATGGTTGGATTGCGCTTCATCATCCTAAATGAAACGCCCTGTGCGGAGCCGCATGCAGGGTGTTGTGGGGACTGGGGGTTAGAGACCCCCGGTTACCCGATTATGCCTTGTTTTTATTTGCCCAATCATCCCAGTATCCCTTGCATAGAACATCCAACTCTTCAATAGAATAGCTTTTACCGGCTTCATCCGTAACCTCTGCGGAGGCTGCTGATAAATAAAGCTCACCCCCACAATAGTCAAATTCCGACGAATGTTGGTTGCATACTATCTTGATCTTTCCCTTCTCAATGTCACCCTCAAGAATTTCTAGTTCAGCCTTGAATATTTTCCCTACTTCGCTAATTAAAACTGCCGGTGACTTCAAATCACTTGGCCAAGTAGAAAAACTCAAATTTTTGACATCATCCAAACGGACCATAAATTTACGAAAATCCGGATTGATTCTCTCTGCTAAATATTCGATTTCCACTTCCATCAGCAACGAATCATCTTCACGACGGCAGCTTAAAATTCCACCATCATGAAAAATGGAGAAGATGTCTCTTATATTCTCTTGGCCTTCAATTTTCATGGGCATAACGTTTTAATAAGCCGCGCGGTTTTTGCGTCGGCTTGATTTTGTTGTTAGGCCATTACTAGCTATGTAGTCGCCGTAGTTCCGCTGGTTCTTGTACATTCTGGCACCCATGAGAATTATGTTTTTGCATTATGGCCTGGATTTCAGTTTCGAATTTTTCTAGCTCGTCGAATTTTTCAAACTTACATAGAGTCTTAGAATAGGATATTTTAATAGCGTCGATGAATTCAAGGAGGTGTGCTAT
>JAHECG010000020.1 GCA_024641855.1 Betaproteobacteria bacterium
CGTGAATAAATCTTACCAATGACATTCTTGGCCACGGCGTCCGGTTTGATGATGGACAAGGTACGTTCTACAGCCATTTCTTCTACTCCCTCTTTCATAAGTTCAGAATAAACATAAAGTTATAACTATACCCGCTTACCCCTTGGAAATAAATGAGCTAACCAATAATTCATTAGCCAGTTTGTCAGTACTAGACCCAGCGTAGCCTGTTGATCGCTACGGGAAAATGCTACCATCCTTGTAAAAATCAATTCCACAAGGGAGAGTAGGCATGGCTGAAGCAGTGCTGGAAAACAATGAGATTAAGCAACGTGCCGTGCGACGCTTAATAATTGCCGTCGTTTTGGTCTTGGTTGCAGTGGGGATTCTGACTTACTTAAGTTACTACAAACCAGCGAAGGTTGTGACAAAGCCAACGCCTGAGATTCTACCTCCCCCGCCGCCGCCTATCGTCACAGGCCCAGAACCCGAACAAATACAGCCGGCACAACCGGGTCAGGTGCTTCCTGAAATCCCTCCGCTACCGGTACCGACAGCGCCACCTGTTGCTCCAGAATCAACGACGTTGCCGCCACCGCCACCGCCGAGTGTAACGAATAAGCCGGCGATAAAACCCGGCCCTGGCCCGAAAAAATCTACCCCTCTCCCTGAGCAAAAACCTTTGGTACCCGCTCAAAATACCCAAACGCCAGCCCCCCCTCAGTCCGCTGCGGCTACTGTGCCACCGACGCCGACTCCTAAGCCGAGCGTTGTACCAGCAGTGAATTATGTCGTGCAATTTGGTGTTTTCGGTAAATATGAAAATGCATTGCAATTGGCACAAAAACTGAAACAAGCCGGAATTGAAACTCAGGTGGAAACACGCGTACAACTACCCGCTTTTAAAACGAAGGCAGAAGCAGAAGCAGCATTAGCCAAAATGCGCGAAAAAGGGATTACGGCGACGATTGTAGCGCATTGATTGCAAGCGACGTGTTACTTGCTGATCCCATATAAAAGATTGGGGAGCCAGAGTGAAATCTGCGGCACATAGGTGACCAATAACAATACTGCCGTCACCACAAACATCCATGGGGCGGCGGCTTTAGTGACATCGGTCAACCCCATTTTTGCTAAGCCGCTCGCCACATATAAATTCAAACCTACTGGCGGCGTAATCATGCCGAGTTCCATGTTGATCGTCATGATAATACCGAGGTGAATCGGGTCGATTCCTAAGCTTTTGGCCACCGGCAAAAATAACGGCGCGAGAATTAGGATAATCGATGTCGGTTCCATGAAGTCGCCGGCAAAAAACAGCAAGATATTGACGAATAATAGAAACATCCATGGCGAGAGCCCCTGCTCGATAATCCATTGCGCCAGATGTTGTGGTATGTTTTCTGAAGTCAGTAAGAACGAAAATAAAATCGCGTTAGTGATGATGTACAGCAGCATGGCGCTCATATTGGCTGCTTGCAGTAAGACCTTGGGTACCGCTTTCAGCGGCATTTCCTTGTAAACGAATACCGCGACAATAAAAGCATAAACAGCACTGACTGCTGCGGCCTCAGTAGGCGTAAACAAACCGCCATAGATTCCGCCGATCACCAATACCACTAAGAATAAACCCCAGGCCGATTCACGAAATGCCTTCCACACTTCATGCAGGCTGGCGCGCGGCATGGTGGGAAATTTTTTATGCCGCGCGACAAAATACGTCACAGCTAATAAAGCCAGCGCCATGAGCACACCAGGTACAAGCCCAGCAATGAACAGTCTGCCGATGCTCTCAGAAGTCGAAACACCATAGATCACCATCACAATCGAAGGTGGGATCAAGATACCCAAGCCGCCGGAGGTGGAAATGACGCCTACCGAGAATTTTTTGGTATAGCCCTGCTGGATCATGGCGGGCAGCATGATGGTGCCGATCGCCACCACCGTTGCCGGACTGGAGCCGGAAATCGCGGCAAAGAAGGCACATGAAAGGACTGCCGCCATGGCGAGTCCACCATGCATCCAACCCACCAACGTCGTTGCAAAGTGGACGATGCGTCGGGCTACGCCGCCACTGGAGAGAAACGTGCCGGACAATACAAAGAATGGAATGGCCATGATCGAAAAATTATCAAGGCCGGTAAAAAGCTTTTGTGAAATGATTGAAATCGTCTCAAGCGAAAGCGATGAGGCGGTCGCGAGAAACACCAGAACCGTCATCCCCAGCGCGATGGAGATTGGCGTGCCCGTCAGCAGCAGTAGAAATAACACGCCGAAAATAATGTAGCCGCTCATGATGTGGCGACCTCATCTTGATAATGATGAGATGGCAATTTTCCGCTGCGCCGATATTGCTGGATCACTTGCAGAAAGCGATAGCACATGAGCGAGGAACCAAGAGGGACAGCTAAATAAACGATCCACATCGGCATGCCCAGATCGGGCGAAACTGAACCAGCCGCCTTAATAAAGAGGACAAAGCGTAGGCCCAGCACCGCAACAACAAACGTGAAGAAGGCGCCCAAAGACAAACCCAGAATCACAAAGAATCGTTGCTTGCCTGGGGCTAATTTGCGAACCAACACATCTACACCGACGTGAATGCCGGTACGCACGCCATATGCCGCACCGAATTTGGCCATCCAGATAAAAAGATAGATGCAGAGTTCTTGCGCCCAATTGAAACTAATATCTTTCAAATAAGGCCACAGCCAAGAAATACCGAGTGCATAGCGGTGCAGCACCGCGATAAAAATAACGCTCGTGGCCAAGGCCATAAACCCAGCGACCAGCCATTCTTCAAGATGATCAAGAATACGATTGATCATTGCGGATTTATTCTATGCTTATTTTTTATTCGTTTTTTCTTGTTCCACCTGCGCCGCAACGTTATAAATTGCGTGGATCAAATCCTGACTGATTACGCTTTCAAACTCTTTGTGCACCGGCAAGAGAACCTTATGCCAAGTCAGCCGTTCTTGGAGTGGTAGGACGTAGATTTCGGTGGTGCCGGCTGCACGCACTTTGGCCAACGCTTCATCGTTTTCCTTTTGCGCGATATCTCGTTCAAAAGCGGTGGCTTCCTGCATGGCTTTTTCCAGACTAGTGCGTAGGTCGCTTGGCAAGCCGTCCCAGAATTTCTTATTGGCGATAACCGCATAGCCGAGATAGCCATGATCGGAAATCGTTAAATGTTTTTGTACCTCGTGCATTTTTTGTGTATACAAATTCGACATTGGATTCTCGGTGCCATCTACAACACCTTGTTGTAATGCGGTATAAACTTCGGAGAATGCCATTACTTGTGGGCTTGCGCCCAGGGCACGCATTTGCGCATCAAGTACTTTAGATGACTGAATGCGCATCTTCAGGCCTTTAAAGTCTTCTACGTTGCGTAGGGGTTTATTGGCGCTCATTTGCTTAAAGCCATTATCCCAAAATGCTAGACCGACAATCTCTTTAGCCGCGAGTTTGGCAAATAACTTCTTACCGATATCCCCATCCATTACGCGATATAGCGATTCTTTGTTGGGGAAAATATAGGGTAAGTCGAAGACTTCAAAAGCACGCACACCGAGCGGTCCGAATTTCGACAGGGAAGGCGCGAGCATTTGTACCGCGCCTAATTGCAACGCTTCCATTTCTTCGCGGTCTTTGTATAACTGGCTGTTAGGGTAAAGTTCGACCTTTACACGGCCCTTGGTATATAACTCGGCTAGCTCTTTGAACTTCTGCGCCGCTTTGCCTTTCGGGGTATTCGGTGCGACGACATGGCTAAACTTGATCACAATCGTGTCGGCAGCAAAAGCCGCACTGGATACCGCTAACGTCACAATGGCGAAAAAAATAGGAATCCGTTTCATGTGCCCCCCCTTATTGTTGTGTGCCTAAGTTAGAACACTATACCCAGTTTAAACGCGTGCCCAGAAAATTTTCAAAGCAGGTTCACCGGGGTCTGCTTGGAAGCTGCAATCAATACCAATTCCCGGCACGGCGACTAGTTCATCCGCGCAATAAATTAAGGGCAAGCGTTCCCGTTGCCAAGGTGGAATTGCCGCGTCTTGCAGAAGATGTTTGAGTGTTTTGCGCGGCCGTTGAAAATCAGGCTTAAGTTTTTCGCCACCCTGTCTTAGGCGCAATGTAACGTTCGCCTGAGATATTTTTGTTAGGCTCATACCTGAGCCTGATGCCGGCGTAAAAGATAGCTTGCCACCCAATAATGGGAGCTTGAGCTCGCGCTCGCCGCTCCAAGTCATTTGCCAATCCGGCGCCGGCGATGGCATATCGAGCTCCACCCAGGCCAGCCCACGATAACGCCGCAATATCAAGCCCGCCACTCCCAATGCAACTCGACTATCGGCCCGCGCAGTGAGCAACTGTCGTAACCATTCCTGTAGTCGCTCGGTATCTAGTACGGGTACGCCTTGCCTAGCTAGATAGGCGCGAAATAAATTTTTGCCACGAGCCGGCGTGAGCTGCGCGAGGATCGTCAAGTTCAGTTTTCCCGCATGTTCAGCCTGGGCCAAATCGATCGCTGCGAGATCATCGAGCAAGGCATCGGCGTCTGAAAAATGTTGCGCGGCGCGTGCCAGCGTTTGTCGATAGGCCGGAAAGCGATTTTCAATCAGCGGCAACACATCATGGCGCAAGAAATTGCGGGTATAAGCCGTATCTTCATTGCTTTCGTCTTCTATCCAGTCCAGCCGATGCTGCGTGGCATAAGCCATCAAAGTCGCACGTGGCACCTCGATCAAAGGTCGTGCTAGTGCACAACCCACCTCGCGCACTACCGGCATGCCAGCAGCCCCACTGACGCCCGTACCACGCAGCAAGTTCAGCATCAACGTCTCAGCTTGATCATCCAAATGATGTGCGAGCAACAATAGATCCGTATCGAGTTTGGCAAAGGCCTGATAGCGGGCTGAGCGGGCCGTGGCCTCCAAACCAAGCTTGGATCGGCGTGCCACATGAACCTTGCTGACCTGAATCGGCACGCCATGTTTAGCGCATAAGGCAGTACAAAAATCAGCCCACTGAGCAGCATGGGGACTAATTTGATGGTTGATGTGAATGGCGGAGAGAGCGAATTCCAGACGACTGCGCAATTGCAGCAATAGGTGGAGCAGAACGACGGAATCGACACCGCCGCTTAAGGCTAGCGTAAAGCGGCGTCCAGACGTGTTTAAAGAAACCAGGCGTTGCCGCAGATACTCAACAAGATTACTTGGCGCTAGCTTCTTTGAATTTGCCATAGCCCATCAAGCGCTCGAAGCGCAGCTTGAGCAATTCGTCCAAGGAATATCCTTGCAACGAACGCAAGCTGTCGGACAAGGCTTTTTTCATGGAGAGCATCATGGATTCAGGGTCGCGGTGCGCGCCACCCAATGGCTCACTAATAATTTTATCCACTAAGCCCATGGCTTTTAGGCGCGTCGAGGTAATCCCCAAGGTCTCCGCTGCTTCCGGCGCCTTATCCGCTTTTTTCCACAGGATGGATGCACAACCCTCGGGTGAAATGACCGAGTAAGTTGAATATTGCAGTATCAGGGTCACGTCCCCGACTCCAACGGCCAACGCACCACCAGAGCCACCTTCGCCAATGACGGTACAAACGATTGGCGTGCGCAGTGCGGACATCAAATACAGGCTGCTCGCAATGGCTTCGGATTGGCCACGTTCTTCGGCATCGATGCCGGGATAAGCGCCCGGCGTATCAATGAAGGTCATGATCGGGATCGAGAATTTTTCTGCCAGCTTCATCAAGCGTTGCGCTTTGCGATAACCCTCGGGACGCGGCATGCCGAAATTGCGGTAAATCTTTTCTTTGGTGTCGCGTCCCTTTTGATGGCCGATCACCATCACCGATTGGCCGTTAAAGCGAGCCATTCCGCCCACAATCGCAGGGTCGTCGGCAAAATGGCGGTCACCATGCAATTCTTCGAAATCGGTGAATAAGGCGCCGAGATAATCGAGCGTATAGGGGCGCTGCGGATGGCGCGATACTTGCGAAATCTGCCACGGTGACAGCTTGGCGTAGATATCCTTAGTCAGCGTCCCGCTCTTCTTTTGCAAGCGTTCGATCTCTTCTGAGATATCGAGTGCGGAATCATCCTGCACATAGCGCAATTCTTCAATTTTGGATTCGAGCTCCGCAATCGGTTGCTCGAAGTCGAGGAAAGTGGTTTTCATCCCGGTTTCCATGTCCCTGTTCGTCAATGTTTACGTATAAAAAACGCGCCAATCATACCTTAAATGCAGGTAAACCGGCTAATACCATGCCAAACCACTGCCCATGCCGCGTGGATCGCTGGCGGCAAATGCCTTGCCGCTGCTGCGCTCAATCCACACCGCTTGCATATTGCCCCATTTGCGCTCGTTGACGCGTATTACGTGCCCGGTCAATTGCAATTCATCCAACACTTCGCTAGGAAAGCTGTCTGGTTCGACCTCAAGACGATCCGGTAAATATTGATGATGATATCTAGGTGCATTAACCAATGCTTGGAGATCGACCTTGGTCTGCGCTTGATAATCTAAGATCGCTAGTAACACCATGCTGATAATGCGTGAGCCACCGGGCGCTCCAAGAATCAGCGTACCACGCCGATCTTCGACAAATGTTGGACTCATACTGGAAAGTGGGCGTTTCCCAGGCGCAATACGGTTTGGCTCGCTATGCACCAGACTATAGGCATTCATCCCGTGTTCAGCGACTGCAAAATCATCCATTTCATTGTTAAGCAGTACCCCGGTATTACCGGCCACAAAACCTGAGCCAAAAAAAGTATTGATGCTCAAAGTCGCGGCGACACGATTGCCTTGTCGATCCACAATTGAAAAATGCGTGGTGTGATTGCCCTGCGTAACTTCTGGAGCCGCGGCCAAATTTGCGCTGGGCGTCGCATTGGCGGGATCAATGCTGGCAGCACGCATATTCGCATATGTTGTGCTCATTAAACGCTGAATCGGCATGCGGACAAAATCCGGATCGCCCATATAGCGCGCCCGATCGTGGTAAGCACGGCGTAAAGCCTCTGCAACTAAATGCATACGGTGTGCAGGCTTAAGTGGATTCAAATCGTAACGCGCAAGAATATGCAAAGCTTCCGCCAGCGTCAGCCCACCTGCAGAAGGTGGCGCAGCGCTCACGATACGCATGCCGCGATAATCGAAAACAATCGGTTTACGTTCAACGATACGATAGCGTGCCAAGTCAGCCGTTTGCCAAAGGCCACCGCCGTTATTCACCGCTGCCACCATTTCCTTTGCGACTGCGCCACGATAAAAACCGCTAGCACCCTTTTGCGCCAGAGTGCGCAAGGTCTTGGCCAAATTCGTTTGAACAACCAAGGTATCGACTTCCGGCACGGCTTGGTGATGCAAGAATTGTGCAGCGGCTTCCGCTTGTTTTTGTAAAAGCGTTAAACGCGATTGCACCAAGGCGCGATAACGTGCATCAGCCGGAAATCCTTGTTGTGCTAAATGAATAGCCGGTGCGAGACTTCGGGATAAAGGTAACTGGCCATAGCGTTTTGCGAGATGTGCCAACCCTGCGGGTATCCCAGGAATGCCCGCTGCCAATGGGCCCTCTAAGGAAGCTAATGGCAAAAGTTGTCCGGTTGCGTTGCGGTAGCTATTCGACGTTAATTTCAATGGCGCACGCTCACGAGCGTCGATCATGACTTGTTTGCCATCGCGTGCACGATGCAATAAAAAGAATCCCCCGCCCCCCAAGCCGGAGCTATAAGGCTCCACTACCGCTAATGTTGCCGCAACTGCGATGGCCGCATCAAAAGCATTACCACCTTGCTCAAGAATCGATTTTCCGGCGGCAGTCGCTAGTGGATGTGCGCTGGCAATTGCGGTGTTGGCAAGTGGCGTTTGGGCATAGACACTGGCACAAAAGCAAAAAAAGAAAGCGGATGAAATACGAAAAAAAAGTTGCATTGAAAATGTTACGCGAAGTTAGCGTGGTGTCTGCCAACAATTATTTGGCACGTCGAATTGCAATAAGAGCTGTTCAACGGGTAGGGTCTCGCTATATTTCACCCCGAGAATATCCAAGCCGCTACGCCAGTAGAAGGCTAATTCATTTTTGTCACCAATGCTGGTCACGCTTGATCGCGCATTCACCTTAAAGGGTTGGCCGTATTTCGTAATATAGCTATGCAATGCAATCGTAGTATTTCTCATGGATGGTGCCATGTCTTGTTGTAATCCAGCTAATTTGTCGTTGCAGAAATCGAATGCGAATTGCCGGTTGCTGCCCTTTTCCGGTTGATCGTAGGCAATGAGCGTTTTTTCCGAGAATTCTTGCACGCGATCGAATGCGTAGGATTTAAGCGCTTCCCGGACTTGTGCTTTAGTCATGCCGCTCTTAAAGACGTCCACTTCAAAGGCGTGACTTGGCAAAGCAAAAGTCAGCAGTCCCCAAAATGCTATTGATAGATGTCGCATGGAAAAATTTCGGTAATCATGATGGCGGGTTGTTGTTGTATCACTATGCGGTACGTGCGATAAATCATTGCTCCGGTTGCATCGCTTTGGCCAATATCCAAAATTTCACGATAGGTTTCTAAGCCGCGTTCGCGCAATAATTCACCGATTCCGATGCGTCCCTGTTGCAGGTCTTCTCGCAAATGCGTTGGTAGCGCTTCTAATTTAATTAGCGAATGTGCGGATGCAAATTCACGTTTCGATTCCATGCCGCGCAAGCGCACTCGGCGCTCCAATACCGTGGCGCCTACCGGTAAATCCAGGGCGGGTTCAGCGTGGGTTAACTGCACTGGGGCTTGGCCAAGATTTTCCACCTCAATTTGCTCCCAAAAAAACGCTTCCAGACTTTTGGTGACGGTACCATCGGCGACCAGCAAGGTGCGCAAAAATGGTGGGAGACGTTCCATATGGAAGCGCTCATTTTTGCGATTCGTAATGATGCCGCCGGGCACATAGCCGCGACTCTTAAAATAAGGTTGCATGGGTTTTGGTGCCGCATTGGGCATAAAAATCAAGGCTGGTTTAGGGATGCTCCATAGTACTGGCCTTTGCTTGGCTTGGCCAGTATGTGACAGGGCCGCCTTATCAGCACTAAAATAGTATTTTCATCGAGGATGAACGGCATGACTGGGAATCGACTGGGTTTGGAAAGCATGACGCTGGGCGGGGGTTGCTTTTGGTGTTTGGAGGCGGTATTCGAGCAAGTGCACGGCGTGGAGCAAGTCATATCAGGATACAGTGCAGGACAAACAATAAATCCCAATTACGAGCAAATCTGCACGGGCCGTACCGGCCATGCAGAAGTGGTGCAAATTACATTTGACCCGCAAACCATCGCCTACCAGACGTTGTTGGAGATTTTCTTTACCATTCATGATCCGACGACCCCCGATCGCCAAGGAAATGATCGTGGCACGCAATACCGTTCGATTATTTTGTATCATGATTTAAACCAGAAAGCGGTGGCGCAAGCTGTCCTAAGGGACATTGCTGAAAAAGGCTTATGGGATGCCCCTCTCGTCACTCAGTTGCAAGCGCTCGAACATTTTTATCCGGCAGAAACTTACCATCAAGGTTATTATCGCGGGCACCCCGACCAAGCCTATTGCCAAGTCGTCGTTGCACCAAAGGTGTTGAAACTTCGGGAAAAATTCCGTTCTCTTTTAAAAAAACATAGTTAGTTATTGGGCGATCTAATTTATATTTAGGAAAAGCCTAAACTTGTCGGCCTTAGTGCCGATAACCCCCTTGATCCACCTTATTATTTACAAGGAAAAACAATGGCCTCTACAGTTTCTAGTCGCGTTAGCGATAACAAAGGAAGTTTATCGCTGAATGGCCGTTTCGATTTTTCGATACATCGCGATTTCCGTAGTAATTACGAAACGATTTTAAGTGCTGAGGGGGTTAACGAAATTGATGTCGATCTCCATGGTGTCGATTACATCGATAGCTCCGCGTTAGGCATGTTGTTGCTCCTACGTGAGAAGGCGATGGAAAAGAAAATCCAGATGAAATTGCTCAATCCTAAAGACTCAGTACGGCAAGTGTTGGAAGTTGCTAATTTCGGACGTTTATTCAACATCAGCTAACACGCCCGCCTTCGGCGGGACGTGATACCTTCTTCATGCAAGCAAGGCACTGACCATGCAAGTTTTGATAGTCGACGACGCCCCCGAAATCCTATCCCAACTTAGCCGTCACCTGATTTCGCTGGGACATATAGTCGTAACCGCAACGAATGGCGTCGAAGCCGTTACCGCATATCAAGCAAATTGCCCCGATTTGATCATCATGGACGTGGATATGCCGGAAATGGATGGCTATCAAGCGGCTGCGCGCATTCGCCATTTAGATGTTGAGCGCTGGGTGCCCATTCTTTTCCTTAGTTCAAATACCGATGATAGTGAGCGCGCCAAAGGTCTCGAAGCCGGTGGCGATGACTATTTAGGTAAACCCGTTAACGTATTCCTCCTGAACAACAAAATAATGGCCCTGCGCCGTATTACGGATATGCAGGATCAGGTAACTCGTTATGCACGAGAACTCCAAACCAATCTGGAGCACAATCGTGATGAACGGGTTTTAGCGCGTTATCTATTGGATCACATTATTCGGCAAGATAAGGAAGAGCCAGACCTAGTCAGGTCTTGGGTTTCGCCAGCGCAACATTTCAGTGGTGATGTCGTCATGACAGCGCGAACCCCCGGCAATGAACTGAATGTTTTGCTTGCAGATGCAACGGGCCATGGTTTATCCGCTGCGATCAGTGTGATTCCGGTGATCGAGTCCTTTTACAGCATGACGGAAAAAGGCTTCACCCTGACCAGTATCGTGCGTGAATTGAACCATAAGATAAAACATCTTTTGCCAATTGATCGCTTTGTTGCGGCGGTCATTATTTCCATTGATTATACGAATCAGACGATTCGTGTCTGGAACGGTGGAGCACCCGATGTTTTTTTTGTAGCTGATAGTGGAGAGATTCTACGTGCCTGGCCTTCTGCCCATCCGGCGCTCGGTATTTTGAGTGATGAGGAATTCGACAATACCCCCCAATATTTTCAATGGGAAGATGTCGGTAGTATTTTTATGTGTTCTGACGGTCTGCCTGAAGCGGAAGATGAGGACAAAAAGCCTTTCACTATGGCTCAGGTCAAAAATTTGCTGACTCGTCCTTATGACAAAGGCCGCTTCCAGTTAATCAAAGATACTCTCGCCGCACACATTGAAGGCGTACAACAACAAGATGACATTTCCCTGGTAGACATACGCTGTGGTGAGCCACTGCGTTGGACATCGCTCATCAAAGATACACAAAATATTCAAGCCACAGCGAACAATAACCATTCACGTTGGCGCCTGAGTCTTTCGCTCGGTGCTGAAGAAATCAAACAATTAGACGCTTTGCCGTTGATCATGAATTGGCTGGATCAATTGAACATTGGTGCACACCACCGAGGCCAAGCTTTTTTGGTCTTGGGTGAGCTATTTAATAATGCTTTGGATCATGGTTTATTGCGGCTGGACTCGCGATTTAAACAAGATCCGAACGGTTTTGAGCAATACATTAATTTACGGGAAAAACGGCTCGACGCACTTGCCGATTGTACGGTTGAAGTGGAGTTAGAGCGTTTTCATGTCGAGGCACAAGAGCGTCTGCGTATTAGGGTTCAGGACAGCGGACCGGGTTTTGATTATCGCAACATCATTGCAAAATATGAGGCGTCAGATAAGCAATTCAGCGGTCGTGGTATTCTGTTAGTGAAACAACTATGTTTGTCTTTGGAATATACTGACAAAGGAAATGAAGCTACGGCTGTTTACCAACTCAGTAAATAATAACAAGAGATTCTGTATGAAAATCCGTAATCCCCGCTTAGCCCTTCGTCTTGTATGACCCAGTCCCCTGACCCGGCGTTAAATCAGTTATTGACACAAATGCGTGCTCAATTTTTGGAGCAACTCGGCACGCGCATTAGCGCTATTGAGACAGAGGCTGGATGCTTACTCCGCGGTGACTGGAGTTCCGAAGGCGCGCGTCGTTTGCACTTGCTTGCCCATAGTTTAGCCGGTTCAGCAGGTACCTTTGGCGCGCATACACTGAGTCAAGCCGCTCGGCTATTAGAACAGGCTTTGAGCCCTTACCTCGATAAACCGCTATTAGATAAAAACGCACGTATTGCCCTTAACCGCTGTGTGATGGAAGTCATTTACATGGCGCAAGCCGCGCAGTTGAATAAACGTACGATTGAGCCAAGTCCTGTGCCGAATAAGGATATCGTCGAACCCTTGATTTACATTGTTGAGGACGATATTTCTTTGGCAACATCGATTGCCGAATACTTACAACTCGCCGGATATACCACGCAGATTTTCGATAGTCCCGAAAAATTTCTGGCGAGTTTCAGTACCACTGTGCGGCCACAAGCCGTGCTCATGGATATTATGTTTCCCAGCGGCGATGATGCTGGTACGCGTGCGCTTGCAACCTATCGATCGACCCATCAACAAGATGCTCCCGCCATCATTATTTCAGCACGACGCGATTTAGAGGCACGACTTGATGCCTTACGTGCAGGGGCCACTCGCTATCTGACCAAGCCGCTTAATTTTGAACGTCTGGTACGCATTCTTGATGATCTAACGGATTGTCGTGTGCACGACGCTTATCGCGTACTGTTGGTCGATGACGATATCGATCAGCTTGGCGTCAGCGCTGCAATTCTGCGCAATGCCGGAATGCACGCAGTGGAAATCGTGAATCCGTTACAAGCTTTATCCGAGGCACACCAACATAATCCGGATGTGATCGTGTTGGACGTTCATATGCCGCATATTTCGGGGATTGAATTGGCGGCGCTCTTGCGTGAAGAGGACGAGTTTGCTCACGTGCCGATCCTCTTTCTTTCGTGTGAAACAGATATCCGCCAGCAACTCCTGGCATTGGATCTTGGCGGAGATGAGTTTCTGCTGAAACCAATCGATCCAGCCCACTTGGTTGCAGCGGTCAGAACTCGAGCCAAGCGTTCGCGGCAAGCTCAAAGCGTATCGCAAAACCTACGGCGCATCGTACGAGAAAAGGAATATCAAGAATATGCTTTCAATCAGCACGCGATTATTAGCGTTGCCAATCATGCCGGAATTATCACGCAGGTGAACGATAGGTTTTGTGAGGTCAGTGGTTATAAAGTCGCTGAATTAATCGGAAATAACCATCGTATTGTGAAGTCTGGACAACATCCCCCAAGTTTTTATGAGGCAATGTGGAGCACCATAGGCACGGGCAACATTTGGCATGGCACCATCTGTAATCGACGTAAAGACGGCAATTTATATTGGGTTGAATCCACCATTGTGCCGTTGTTGGATGAGCATGGTTTGCCCTATCAATACATCTCAATCCGCACCGATGTGACGGAAATCTTAAAAGTTGAATCTGCGCTGCGTAACGAACGTTGCCTGACTACGGCGGCGATCAATGCCTTGCCAGGTATTTTCTATATTATTTCGACAGACCATCGCTTTCTGCGATTTAACGAGAATTTATTAAGGATCACTGGCTACTCGGCTGAAGAAATCGAAAAAATGTCGCCTCTCGATTTTTTTGCTGACCAGGATCGAGCGTTTATCGCAGAAAAAATTAACGATGTTTTTCAGCATGGCTACGCTTCTGCCGAGACCCAATTAATCACCAAAACTGGCACCCGGATTCCCTTCTATTTTCAAGGTGCACAAGTGGAAATTGATGGGGAGAAATGCCTCATCGGTACTGGTACCGATATCAGCGACATCAAGCAATATCAAACTGCATTGATTGCGGCCAAGGAACAAGCAGAAAGTGCCAGCCGTGCAAAATCCACGTTTCTTTCCAACATGAGTCACGAATTGCGTACGCCGATGAATGCCATCATCGGTTTTGCGCAGTTGGCCGAGGTCGATGAAAGTCTATCTCTGGATCAACGCGACAATATCGATGAAATACTGAGAGCCGGAAAGCATTTACTGCAATTGATCAATGAAATTTTGGATCTCGCGCGCGTCGAATCTGGAATCGTTCGCATAGTGAAAGAGGCTGTCCCCTGTGCCGCCATTATCATGGAATGTATCCGCCTGATTCAGCCGATTGCAAATCTGCGACAAATAACCCTGACATGCCAAGCTCCTGATGACCTTGCTGCGGATGCGGATCGCGTACGTCTTAAACAAGCGCTTATCAATCTCATCTCAAATGCAGTCAAATATAATCAGGTACGGGGGGTAGTGCAGGTTGAAGCGCATTCCATGACAGGGCAGATGGTGCGGATATCCATTACTGATAATGGCCCGGGTATTCCGGAAGCTCAACTAGCCGAACTTTTTCAGCCTTTCCAACGCCTCGTCGCGGAACAATCACCAGTCGAAGGCACGGGGATTGGCTTAGCGATCAGCAAAAGTTTAATTGAGGCCATGGGAGGAATAGTCGGGGTCGATAGCATTCTAGGAAAAGGCAGTACTTTTTGGATTGAACTACCGATGAAGCATTCAGATCAAGTTTTCGTCGATAAAATATAAAGATTATTAGTCATCGGTTCGCGATGCGTTTGTTCATTTTAAAATTCATAAATTCATAGCATAATCAATGATATGCAATTGATTGTGCTAAAGAAGAAGATTTAACTAGTTGCTAGTCGGAACGTAGTTGGGTGGATTACACGATGAACGCTACTAAACATTAATAAAAATAAGCCGTTATCTGGTCAAACTACACTATGACTGAATTTTCCGTATGACGAATGCTGACATTAATCGCAATTGTACGGCCCACTTATTAATCGTGGATGACGAGCCATCGAATCTAAAATTATTAGAAAAGATGCTGCGTAGCCATGGCTATGAAAATCTGACTTTGATTCAAGATCCACGCGAGGTACAGGCCAGTTGCGAAAACAATATGCCCGACCTGATTTTGCTCGATTTGAATATGCCCTATTTGGATGGCTTTGCCGTCATGGAGTTGCTCCAAAAAGAATTTGCCGACCTTTTACCCCCCATCTTGGTATTGACGGCGCAACAAGGTTTCGAGCATCGCTTACGTGCGCTCAACAGTGGTGCGCGTGATTATTTAACCAAGCCCTTTGACCGCGCGGAAATGTTGGCCCGGGTACGCAATCTCATTGAAGCGCATCTATTTCATAAGTTCATGCGGAATCAAAATGATGTGTTGGATGAGATGGTGCGCGCCCGAACCCGTGAATTACGCGATACACGCTTGCAAATTGTGCGCCGTTTAGGCCGTGCAGCTGAATTTCGCGATAATGAAACGGGTAACCACATTTTGCGTATGAGTCATTCCGCCGTGTTGATTGCACGGGCGTTGGGCTGGGATGAGGAAAGTTGCGAATTGTTGCTCCATGCCAGCCCGATGCATGACGTGGGAAAAATTGGTATTCCTGATCACATTCTCCTGAAACCGGGAAAGCTCGACCCGGATGAATGGATAAAGATGCAATTGCATACCACGATTGGCGCGCATATTCTCGATGGCGACAATTCCCCTCTGCTAACGTTGGCTCGCGAAATTGCAATCTCGCATCATGAAAAATGGGATGGGTCGGGTTATCCCTATGGACTGAAAGGAGAGGCAATCCCAATTTCTGGCCGCATTGTCGCGCTTGCCGATGTGTTCGATGCGCTCACTTCCGAGCGACCATATAAAAAAGCCTGGAGTCTCGAAGCCTCTTTAGATTACATTCAAAACAACAGTGGACAGCACTTTGACCCAAAATTGGTTACTTATTTTGTGCAGTTATTGCCGCAAATTCTTGCCATTCGTACCCGATTTGCAGAACCGACTGCATGATTGAATGCTGGTACTTTTGCGGAATAAATTGGCGCGCAAAATAGCCTTGGCATCCCTTCATTGTGCGGCAAGTCATATCTCTATATTCCTTTGTAATTTCAAGGCAGAACGCGCTAAAGTTTTATCTATTCAATGCCGATAGTGGATTGTAGCCAACATAGGCTGGATCGTTGGGGTTTAGGCATGATCTCCACCATGGGAAACAAACTCTTTAAGTCATGAATAATTTACAAAAACTGTTCAAGAAACCTATTTTATTGGTTCTCAGTACAAGCCTTGGAAGCTTTGCACTGAGTGTTGGAGTAGCTTGGCTCATAGACTTGCCTCTGCAAGCCAATTTTAGCACCTGGGTTATTTGCGCAACGACGCTGCTGAGCACGCTAGGCGTGTCGGCTTTTTTGTTTGCGCAAATGCAAAAAGATCAGGCGGCGATTTCAACCCAAAATTCAGAAGTCATTGAGATCAAACAGCATGTCGATAGTTTGTTACACAGTTTGTCTCAGAATTTTAATTCGCAGTACGCGCAAGCCAATGGTGAACTACAACAGGTACGCGGCTTATTATCTGACGCGGTAACCAAATTGGTATCGAGTTTCACTAGCCTGGAATCCTATACACGCACCCAACAAGAACTCGCGTTGGATATTACTTCGCGCAACCAAGCCAAATCGTCAGATGATGCTGCTGATAACAAGGTTAATTTTGAATCTTTTCTGGGTGAAATATCCAATACCTTGTCAATTTTTGTCGATACTACAGTCGATACCAGTAAAGTCGGGATGGGGTTAGTCGGCATGATGGACGATATTGTGGCGCGCGTGAACAACATCGTCAGCGTATTAGGTGAAATCGAAGCGATTTCCAAGCAAACCAATTTGTTGGCATTAAATGCCGCCATTGAGGCTGCACGGGCTGGGGAAGCCGGGCGTGGTTTTGCCGTAGTTGCGGATGAAGTGCGTAGCCTATCAAACCGGTCAAATCAGTTTTCTGACCAAATTCGTGGATATATGAATGGCGTTCTCAGTTCGGTTCATAATGCGGAACAATCCATTAATAGCATGGCTTCCAAGGATATGAATTTTGCGTTGGTTTCCAAGGAGCGCGTGGAAAGCATGCTCGATAACGTGCGCGGTCTTAATCAACATATTACGGGCGCTGTCGATCAAATTACAGTGATTTCAAAAGAGGTTGGAAATGAAGTTGGCCGTACGGTCACTTCATTGCAATTCCAAGATTTGGCCACGCAATTGCTTGCGCGCGTCTGCGACCGTATGCAAGCGATGTCCGATGCATTGAGTGAAATTAATCTGGTACAGTCCTCAGCCGCCTCGATCCATGATCTCCCTAGTTTAGGCCAGTATTTGCAACGCTATGATGCAGTGATCGAAAAAGCCAGTGCCGCACCCAATGGGGTTGGTGCAGTTTCTCAAGGCCACATGGCATCTGGCGATATCGATTTATTTTAGTTGGCCTTGATTTTTGTGCTTGGGGTGACGCTGTTTTTTTTAGGCGGATTTCGCCCTAGCGTGTGGCAAACTGCCCTCTTTGTCCCGACATATTAAGTCCGTGCCCCCCCAACATCTTTTAGTCGACATTTCTGCGCACGGTTTTGGGCATCTTGCTCAGACCGCCCCCGTCCTCAATGCATTGCGCTTGCGTATGCCGGATCTACAATTAACTATCTGTAGCGGCTTATCGCAGGAACAGTTGTCGCTACGAATTCACGCGCCGTTCACGTATCTACCCGGGGCCAGCGATTTTGGTCTTTGTATGCAGAATGCCATGGATGTCGATGTTCCAGAAAGTATCAAGCGTTATCAAGTGTTTCATGCGCATTGGGATCATGCATTGGCAGAATATGCGCAGAAAATTACACGTATCAAAGCGGATCTCATTTTAGCGAACATTTCTTATTTGGCCTTGGCCGCAGCCCAGCGCGCACAAGTACCGGCGCTGGCCATGTGTTCCCTGAATTGGTTCGATATTGTTACCCCTTATGCGTCAACATCATCCACGTTTACTGAAATACAGCGGCAAATGTTGGCAGCGTATAACAGTGCAGCGGTTTTTTTACGCTTGACACCGGGCATGCCGATGCCGCACATCCAGCATCTCACGGCGATCGGCCCAATCGCGACGCAAGGCAAGAAAAATCGAGATTTGTTGCATACGAAACTTGGGATTGCATCATCACAGCAGCTAATATTAGTGGCCATGGGTGGGCTGCCAATGCCGTTGCCAAAGACCTGGCCTGAATTGCCTGGCTATCATTGGATCGTTCCACGCGAAGCGTCGCTGCAACGCGAAGATATGGCTTGTTTGGAGTCGATCGACATGCCATTTAGTGATGTACTCGCCTCTTGTGATTGTGTTCTTACCAAAAGTGCTTATGGCGTGTTTGTCGAAGCCACGCTATGCGATACCCCAGTGATTTACGTTGAGCGGCCGGACTGGCCAGAAGAGGTGTGCTTGGTTGACTGGCTTAAGCAAAATCACCGATCTCGGCGTATTTCCCGTGAGCAGTTTGAGCAAGGCACGTTTGGCAGTACGATTCACGCGCTTCTTCAAGCGCCACGAATGATGCCGATTTTACCGACGGGGATTGATCAAGCGGTGCAACAACTCCAAATTCAATTTTCGCAATTGCGTAAATAAATCCTGACCAACACTCAGCGTTAAGATTGTTCGCTCTGAAAGTACTTTTCTTGTCTGTAAATGCAAGCGCTAAGATACTAGTGCTCTTCGATATGGGTTAATGTTTCTTCTGCCGGCTCACCGGTATCGGGATCAATCCAATCGTTGATACCGATTTCTTCTTCCGCTTGGTGTAGGTCCTCTGCAACTGTTTCAAGTGTCCCAGTGTCGCTGTATTCCATATCCTGCACGGCTTCTAACAAGGAAACGAAAGGGCCGTATTCCGCTGCCGTTTCTTGATTCACCCAGTAAAAACCATCCGGGCGCTCAATGATGCGTGTTTTATCAAAATCAGCAGGCGTTTCTGGAATTATTTGATTCATGCGGCATCCTTTATCATGAATTGATCAACATCTATATCTTCATGATAGACACAATGCGGCACTATTCAAATTTTGATGTGCTAAGTAAATGCGCTTGAGAAAAATGGGGGTGGCGAGCCAAACCCCCGGCACTTGCACTAACCAGCTGTGGCTGCTTCCTTCCGGACCTGACCAGGTTCACCAGCGTACAATGCGGGGAGGCCCGCCATGAAACTTAGGGCGTGCATCTTCGCCGATCTTGCGCCATTAAGCAACTTTAAAGCGAAGCAGTTTTGCTTTCTTCACCTAGCTGCATACGGTCTAGATAGCGTGCACGAAATACGATTCTTTTGTGAACCGGACTATCGTCGAACCCCGTACGGTCGTGCAAAATATTATTGCAGATGAGTCCCATGCCGGGCTTTAAACGCGCTTGAATAATATAGGCAGAATCGCTCGCCAGGATTTTCTCCAACGCTGCAACGGCCGCCCGCATTTCTGGCGTATTTTTCCACACGATACTTTTGGTGCGGGCGGTATAGCGCATATGCAGCGCGCCGTTTGGCAACAATGAAAATACGGGTCCGCTTTCAGCCGCGCGAGCTTCGGCATCGCCCTCCATGCGTGGCGGTATGGTCATCGCATCCGGTTCACTTAATGCCCGAATAAAATCCGGATTTTCGTCGCGCAACAAAATATAAGCGATTTCATGATCGAGCAAACGATTTTCGCCGCCACGTTCGGCGTCTTGTACGCAATGCAAAATCATGCCGCAAATGCGCCGTGTAGGCGGATTGTAATAACCGTCGCTATGCCAACGAATCGGTTTATTGGTATAGGGAATAAAATCGGTGCGCTGGCCAGTTCCTTCTTCCGCTACGGTCAGCGTAGAAATCGCATCTTCGTCTGCCAAAAAATTCTGATCCAGTGCCACTAAACCAAATTGCTCACCCATACGCCGCGGTAAATCTTTATCTGCCGCGGTATGTGTCGTGCTCGCGTAAATCGCCATATTGGCGCGGCGGCATCGATCAAGGATCGCATTCCGCTCATCGTTGGTCAGATTGCGTGGGTCCGCAACGGTGACAATCAAATCCTCAAGGTGTTTGGGATACGCGTTTAATTTATTTTTACGCCAGCGTTGATAGCTAACATCATCGGCAAGATCGAATGGGCCAGCCATTTATTCCGCCACGGATTCCGACTCGGCTTTGGGAAAGAAACCGTCGACTAATTTTTGTACCGTTTCAATCGCTTCCGGCGCCTGAAATTCAATGATCTGATCGATGATCCACGTTTGGTCGTGACCCTCCATACGCTCACGGATCACATTTGCGAGATAACGCTTGATAGCGTAGTTCGGCTCTTCCGGCGGGAATTCGAAGGTTTCATAATCCGCCGTGCGCCGATTGAGAAAATCCAGAAACTCATCCAGGTAATCGCGCTCATCGAGATCGTCGTTGAGGAAATCATGAATATTTTTTTCGACATATTCGGCCAAATGCACACCGGCAGATTCAATTAAAGCGGCTCGTCGATCTTCGTCAACGCGACCATACAGCATGCGGTCGGCGATGTGCAGCATAAACGCACCCATTTCGGCAATTAGACCAAAGCCACGTCCGAGATGAACAATGTCGTAATCCGCTTTGGATATGTCGTCTACTGACTTATTCGCCATTTTCCAGAAAGTTAACGCCAGCACGCTCGCAGTTTCATCCGAGGCGCGCCCCCCGTCTCGTCTAAACCAAGTCGTCTTAATACGTAACTTCGCCATTTAATATCCTTTTCCGACGGGGTGCGTTGGGTCGACGATCCACTCGCTCCATGAACCAGCGTATAACGTGCCGCCTTGAAGACCGGCAATTTCCATCGCCAATAAATTATGGCAGGCCGTCACGCCTGAGCCGCACATATGAATAACTTGCTCGGGCTGATGGCCGTCCAAAAAGTCCGTATATAGTTCCCGCAATTCTTCGGCAGACAGTAGCGTGCCATCCATATCGAGATTATCGTCAAACGGTAAATTTTTGGCCCCAGGAATATGTCCAGCCACAGGGTCGAGTGGCTCGATTTCGCCGATAAAGCGCATCTCCGCTCGCGCATCAACGATCAACGCTGATGCGTTATTCGTTGCATCAAAAACGGCGCCGGTATCAGCCAGCATATTCGGGCGCACATGGGTATTGAATTGCGACGTCGAGACTTTTGGTAAGTCTGTTGTAAGCGCCCTCTTCTCGCGTTGCCATTTTGGTAAACCACCATCCAATAAAGCGACTGCATCATGCCCCATCCAACGCAACATCCACCATAAGCGTACTGCAATCGCGCCAAAGCTGTCGTCATAGACAACAACTTGGGATTGATTGTCCACACCCCAGGAACTTAAGGTTTGCGCGAAGGTTTGCGCTTCGGGAAGTGGATGCCGCCCCGTGGCTTCGGTTTTCCTACCCGATAAGTCGTCATCCAAATGAGCATAGCGTGCGCCGGGAATATGCCCATGGGCATACGCTGCACGCCCTGCCTCGGTTTCCGTCAAGGTAAAACGGCAATCAATGATCACCCAATCCGGATCATTCAGGTGTTGCTCCAACTGCTCAGTTTTAATAATCGTCGAAAACATAAGACTTTCTGTCAAAGAATAAAAAAGCCGGCAATGCGCCGGCCTTTTTATTTGGGCGCATTGCCCTTTGAATCAATAGCCGCCTTTACCATAAGGCTTTGGCAGGCCGGATACACGTACAGCTTGCCGGGCAGGTTGCATGGGGAACAGATCGTACAGCAATTTTTTCCAGTCTTTACCTGGATGTTCTTCGTCGATCTCTTTTAGAAAATTACGGAAATTCGGGGTTTGACCGTGATCACGGTATTGGTTGCGTAAAAACTCAACGACTAACCAATGATCATCAGTGAGCGTAATACCCTCTTCGGCAGCGATGACTTTTACCGCTTCATCGGTATAGTTCGGCTCAAGTAAGAATTTCTCTTCGTCGTACTCAAAATCTTCCCCGTCAATCATATAGCCCATCATTTTCTCCTATAAACGCATCTAAAAAAATAATACTACTTTTAAAAATTATGAAACTGCCACAATCGACTTATGCGGAATAAAAATGCCACATCCCAGCTTACGATTGGTCCCTAAACCTTGTTCTTGAATTTTTAGCGCATGTTCCATCGGTAAGCCATGCAACATTAAACTGTACCCGGATTCCAAACCTTGTGCCGTGGTCAAGGTTTGTCGCTTACCACAGATAAAGCGGCTATCGATTTTATACGCATCTAGCTCATTTAAAATAGCCTGTGTAAATTCTCGCTCGTCCTCGTGCCCCGTGGTCACGCAATGTGCGTACAGCGGCGTATGCCAAGACAACGATTTCAACTTTCCAGCGCCAATGGAAAAGGTTTTTCCGGCGATTCGAAATTCATTGCCCGTGAGCTTTAATAAGTCCGCCGATCGAATCCGAGGTGCCCGAAAAACCAACTTCCCTCGTCGATTTAACATCAGGTTACCATCACCAATATCGGCTCCTTGAACCGGATGTATACCTAATAACAGTTCATCGGCAATCCAAGGCATGAGGTCGACAAGCGCTAAAAACAAAGCATAGCCGTGATCTTTGGGGAGTAAAGTACCCTTTAACTCAAACTGGATATCCGTTACTGCAGCCTCATCTAGATCCTTTTGGTCGAAACTTTCTTCCACTAACCAGCCGATGATTTTCTCCTAATTTGATGACTAAACCAGACATGGTATAACCATCTGAAAATGATGGTTAAAGACGCAAATTAGATATAACTGTTATTCCAAGAAAACGAATAATGATGTAAAATTTGTAATTGACCTAAAGTTAAACAAATACATCAGGGCAAATCAAGGGTAAGCAAGCCCATCAAGCAAATTGGGTAACTTAAACTACTCCTTTTGGGTAGTTTAAGGCTAACCATGAGAATGATGGTGTAGATGATTAACCCGGCAGTAATATTTTGAAATTCTTTACCAGCCATAACCAAGGGTTTATTCCAGGTTTAGGTAGTCAGGGCCTGCAAGCGATTACGCCAAGTAACTTCGCGTAGGTAATTTTTTAAGTAATCTTTTTAGTGAACGGAGAAACACGTCATGGCTAAGAAAATGCACGAAACGCCTTTGCTCGACCAATTAGAAAGCGGACCCTGGCCCAGCTTTGTTACAGGTTTGAAGCGTCTGGCCAAAGATAACGATATGTCGGTTGACCTGATGGGTCAGCTTGAAGCTTCGTACCGTACCCGTAAGGGCTACTGGAAAGGCGGAACGGTTGGTGTGTTCGGCTACGGTGGTGGCGTGATTCCTCGTTTCACCGAATTGAAAGAAAATGAAAAGCCGGTTTACCCAGACGCAGCTGAGTTCCATACGTTGCGTGTACAACCACCTGCAGGCATGCATTACAGCTCCAAGCTGCTGCGTGACTTATGCACTGTTTGGGATAAATACGGTTCTGGCTTGGTTGCATTTCACGGCCAGTCTGGCGATATCATGTTTCAAGGCTGCACGACCGCTAACGTGCAACCAGCTTTTGATGAATTCAACGAAATGGGCTTCGACCTCGGTGGCGCGGGCCCGGCTTTGCGCACTTCTATGTCTTGCGTTGGTGCAGCACGTTGCGAAATGTCTTGCTACGACGAAGCTAAAGCAATGCGTACCGTGATCAACAACAACTTGGACGATATGCACCGTCCAGCGTTGCCTTACAAATTTAAATTCAAATTCTCCGGTTGCCCCAATGACTGCGTGAACGCAATCCAGCGTTCCGATATGGCAACCATCGGTACTTGGCGCGACAACATCCAAGTAAATGAGAAGATTGCCAAGGAATACATGGCGTCTCATGGTATGGACAAGTTGATGACCGACGTTGTTGGTCTGTGCCCAACCAAAGCTTTATCCGTCAAGAAAATCAGCGATGTTTCTAAAGACGAAGGCATTAGCAGCGTAGCCGTTAATGACACCCACGCGCTTCAAATCGAAAATCACAATTGCGTACGTTGCATGCACTGCTTGAACGTGATGCCGGGCGCTTTGTTGCCAGGTAAAGACCGTGGCGTATCGATTATGGTTGGTGGTAAAGGCGTTCTGAAAATCGGCGCTACCATGGGCACCATGGTGATTCCGTTCATGAAGCTTGATAACGATGATGATTTCGAGAAACTGAACGAACTAGCCCGCAACATTCTTGATTTCTTCGCCGAAAACGCGCTGGAACATGAGCGTACCGGTGAGATGATCGATCGTATTGGCCTGGTAAACTTCCTTGATGGCATCGGCCTTGAAGTTGATCCGAACATGATTCTTGAGCCTCGTAATAACCCATATGTCCGTATGGATGGTTGGGATGAGGAAGTGGAAAAGTGGGACGAGCGCCAAGCCGGCTAAGCTAAATCCAATATCGATAAATCGCATTAAAGAGGAAAAAACATGGCAGATCTTCGCCCACCAGTCGAGTCCGGTATCCCCGACGCGACGCCTTACATGCACCCAACCATGGTCAAAAACTATGGCAAATGGGTTTACCACAACCATCCTAAAGCCGGTGTTTTATATCACCGTGCTGAAAACGGCGATGAAATCTGGACCGTTAAAGCCGGTACGCAACGCCAGATGGATGGCTATACCATTCGCAAGCTAGCTGACATTGCTGACGAATTTGCTGATGGTTTTGTGCGTTTCACCACACGTTCCAATATCGAATACATGGTGACCGATGGTAAGAAAGTTGAACCATTGATCAAAGCATTGTTCGATAACGGTTTCCCTGTTGGCGGAACAGCTAACTCGGTTTCAATGATTGCGCACACCCAAGGTTGGTTGCACTGCGATATTCCAGGCACCGATGCTTCTGGCGTTGTTAAAGCGTTGATGGATGAGTTGTACGACGAATTCATTAATTGCGAAATGCCAAACCGCGTTAAATTATCGACCTCTTGCTGCGAAATTAACTGCGGCGGTCAGGCTGATATTGCGATTATCGTGCAACACACCAAACCACCTAAGATCAACCACGACTTAGTGGCTAACGTTTGTGAGCGTCCTTCTGTTGTTGCGCGTTGCCCAGTTGCTGCGATTCGTCCAGCGTTGGTTAATGGCAAGCCTTCTTTGGAAGTTGATGAGAAGAAATGCATTTGCTGCGGCGCTTGCTACCCACCCTGCCCACCGATGCAAATCAACGATCCAGAGCATTCGAAAATTGCAATCTGGGTTGGCGGTAAGAACTCCAATGCACGTTCACGTCCGACTTTCCACAAGTTAGTCGCTGCTGGCCTGCCGAACAATGTTCCACGTTGGCCAGAAGTCGGTGAGGTGGTTAAGAAGATTCTTAACGTTTACAAAGCTGACGCCCGTCCATGGGAGCGTATGGCTGACTGGATCGACCGGATTGGTTGGCCTGGTTTCTTCGAGAAGACTGGTCTTCCTTTCACCAAATATCATATCGATGATTGGAAAGGCCACCGCCGCACTCTTAACGCGTCGGCTCATATCCGTTTCTAATAGGTCGCACCTATCCCCGATTTCTGAACGGAAATCGGGGTAGTGCCATTAAAAAACCTTACTTAAATCAGGGGTTTTGATGAAATTTGCAATTATGGTTAATGAAGGTGTTTACCAACACCAATCGACTGACAGTGCTTATCAATTTGCTAAGGCTGCCATCGAAAAAGGTCATGAAGTGCCGCGTATTTTTTTCTATCACGACGGCGTATATAACGCGAGTAGCTTGACAGAGCCACCGCAAGACGACCGCAACATCGTAAGTCGTTGGCAGAAACTAGCCAAAGAACACAACATCGACATGGTGGTGTGTATCGCTGCAGCATTGCGCCGTGGCATTAAGGAATCGAATCTAGCTGAGGGATTTCGTATCTCAGGCCTAGGTCAATTAGTTGAAGCGGGTATCCAAGCCGACCGTCTGGTCGTGTTTGGTGATTAATGGGGGCAGAGATGACTGAAGCAACTGGCGGAATCGACTTCGAAGACGAAGAAGCATCTGGCGTAGTCAAGAAATTCATGTTCGTAAACCGTAAAGCACCTTATGGGACAATTTACGCGTTGGAAGCATTGGAAGTAGTGCTGATTAGCGCAGCATTTGATCAAGATGTAAGTTTGGCATTTCTGGATGACGGTGTTTACCAAATCATCAAGGGTCAACATACTAAAGCGATTGATGTTAAAAATTTCTCGCCCACCTATCGTGCGCTCGAAGGTTACGACATTGAGAAACTTTATGTCGAAAAAGAATCGCTCGACCAACGTGGCCTAACCGAAGATGACTTGCTGGTAGATGTACAAGTTATGAGCTCGGCTGAAATGGCTAAAATGATGTCCGAGCAAGACATCGTAATCAGCTTCTAAGGAACCAAGATGCTGCATATCGTAAATAAATCTCCGTTTGAAAATCAGACGCTAGACAGCTGTCTCAGAGTGGCAGGCAATGCCGAAGGCGCTGCAATCCTACTCACAGAAGATGCAGTCTTTGCAGCGTCTAAGGGTAATAGTAATGAGAGCAAAATCAAGGCTGTCATGGGCAAAGTAAAAGTATATGCCCTGTGGCCAGATGTCGAAGCGCGTGGCATGCAAGATCGCGTTATCGAAGGCATTAAAATGGTCGACTATGGTGGGTTTGTGGACCTGGTCGCGGAACACAGCAACTGCCAATCCTGGCTATAATTTTTTAAATTTGAAGGAGCATTAACATGCCAACAATCGAAGTAGGCGGTAAGAATTACGAAACCGACGAAGAAGGTTATCTGATCAACTTGGGCGAGTGGAACGAAGAAGTCGGTGCCTACCTCGCAATCGAAGAAAAAGTTGAAATGACTCCTAGCCACTGGGAAGTTGTTAACTTTCTGCGCGAGTACTACAACGACTATCAGATCGCTCCAGCAATTCGCGTTCTGACGAAAGCTATTGGTAAGAAACTGGGTGCCGAAAAAGGTAACAGCAAGTATCTGTATGAGTTGTTCCCATACGGCCCAGCAAAGCAAGCTTGTAAAATTGCCGGTTTGCCAAAGCCAACTGGTTGTATCTAAATTAATGCCCTACGCCGCTTGTTTATCAAAGCGGCGTAGCATTATTAAAAATCATAATTTGTTAACGAAGAGGTAGGTCATGTCATTACTGACCATTTTATATGCGTGCATGTTCTATGCCGCCACGGCCATCCTGGTATTCGGAGTTGGTTATAAAATCTACGACTATGCGCGTACCCCTGCCCCTCTTAAAATTCCTACGACTCCTGCGCCAACAACTAATGCAGGTGTTGCTTTCCGTTTGTTCCGCGAAGTCGTTTTTTTCGAAAGCTTGTTTAAAGCGACGAAATGGACTTGGATATTCGGCTACTTATTCCATGGCGCCCTAGCCCTGGTACTGATTCGTCACGGTCGTTATTTCCAGGACCCTGTGTGGACCTTAGTTGATCTAGCGCAACCGTTCGGCTTGTATGCCGCATTTGCTATGGTCGCAGGCCTCGGTGGCCTATGGGCCCGCCGTTTTTTAGTTGACCGTGTACGGTATATTTCGACCTTGTCGGATCATCTAATGCTGGCCTTGTTGTTAGCCATTGGACTGACTGGTTTAGGAATGAAATTTGTTGCGCATACCGACATTGTTTCCGTCAAAAATTTCATGCAAGGTTTGATGTCCTTCAACATTCAACCAATGCCAGAAGATCCAATCTTGCTTGCGCATTTATTCTTGGTTGCAACGTTGATGACCATATTCCCGATCAGCAAACTGTTGCATGCCCCAGGATTATTTTTCAGCCCATCGCGTAATCAAGCCGACAACCCGCGTGAACATCGTTATGTTTCCGCCTGGGCTGCTAAGTTAGATCAAAAATAGGATTACTGATAATGGCAGCTCCGACTTTCGAAATACCGAAGCTAAAAGACGTATCCGTAGTTCCGGCGGTACAGCCGGATGCAATGGCGCATATCAAATCTTTTCAGGCTTCAGCGCCAATACAAGAGGCTGTTGGTTTCCCTGGTCAATTGGTCGACAACTGGGAACAAAAAGCTATCGAAAAAATGGGCGATCTTCTTGGCAAGTATCGTTCCTTTAAAGTTTATCTTGACGCCTGCGTACACTGTGGCGCCTGCACTGACAAATGCCATTACTTCTTAGGCACCGGTGATCCAAAGAATATGCCGGTTGCTCGTCAGGAACTGATTCGGAGCGTATACCGCCGCCACTTCACCTTTGCGGGGAAATACTTCCCAAAATTGGTTGGCGCTAAAGACTTAACTAAAGACGTTCTAGATCAGTGGTACAACTATTATTACCAATGTTCAGAATGCCGTCGTTGCTCCGTGTTTTGTCCTTACGGAATCGACACTGCGGAAATCACCATGGCTGGCCGCGAGATTCTGGATTCGATCGGTGTTGGTCAAAAATACACGAATGAGATTTTAGGTAAAGTTCAGCGCATCGGTAACAACCTTGGCTTACCCGGACCTGCGTTAACGGACACATTAGAAGGCTTAGAGGAAGATATTGAAGCCGATACAGGCGTTGCTGTTCGTCTTCCACTAGACCAAAAAGGCGCAGAAGTTTTACTGATTACACCGTCGGCAGACTTTTTCTCTGAACCGCATGTTGAAAGTCTGATTGGTTACGCAAAAGTCTTCCACCAAGCAGGCATTAGCTGGACCTTATCCTCACATGCGGCTGAGGCTGGTAATTTTGGCTTGTTCATCGGTAATTATGAGACCATGCGCAACATCGCATTGCGTATCCGTGACGCAGCTCTTGAACTTGGCGTTAAGCGCATCATCGTGGGCGAGTGCGGTCACGCGTGGCGAGTTGCTTACAGTTTCTGGAATACCTTAGTTGGTATCGGTGCTGGTGCAAATGATCCTTTCGCGATCCAATTACAACAGCAGCTTGATCCACGCTACCCTGCCCCTCAGCACATCTGCGAGTTTACCTACGATCTATTGCAGCGCGGTGTCCTCACCATCGACAAATCCGCTAATGATCATCGCATCGTCACGTTCCATGATTCATGTAACGTATCGCGTGGTTCGCGTATGGGAGATATGCCGGGTGGTCAGTTTGTGATTCCGCGTGAAATCATCAAAATGGTTGCCAACAATTTCCACGATATGGCGGCAGAAACAATTAACGAAAGCACGTTCTGCTGCGGCGGCGGCGGCGGTATTTTGACAGACGATTTAATAGAAGTTCGTGTCAAAGGTGCGTTGCCCCGTATGGAAGCATTGAACCACGTTGTTAAAGATCACAAAGTGAACTTTATGGCGATGATTTGTGCAATCTGCAAAGCCCAATTTAATAAAGTAATGCCCTTCTATGGCTTTGATATGAGCATGGTAGGTGGTGTGCATCAACTGGTCAGTACCGCGATCCAGTTGAGCCCAAAAGAGTAACGTTTTGAACTAAACAAGTACGACCGTTTAAGGAGAATTCAGATGGCAGCCCCAAATCAACCAAAAACCGACGGTAAATCCTACCGCCGTTACAAAGATAACGAAACCAACGCGCCCGAGTGGTCGGAGTGGATCTTCGAAGGGGACGAAACCCATAAGTGTCCAGAATACGTTTTGTCTACCCCACCATGCCAAGGCAGCTGCCCGTCTGGTGAAGATATTCGCGGTTGGTTAAATATTGTTCGCGGCGTTGAGAAGCCCATGGGTGGTGTGACATGGCAAGAATACGCATTCCGCCGCATGACGACTGCCAATCCTTTTCCATCAGTGATGGGCCGTGTTTGCCCGGCTCCTTGCGAAAAAGGTTGCAACCGCAATCAAGTTGAAGACAACGTGGGCATTAACGCCGTTGAACATTTCATCGGCGAATGGGGCATTGCGAATAACATGACCTTCACCTCCACGGCTGCTGAAACCGGCAAGAAAGTCGCTATTATTGGCGGCGGTCCAGCCGGCTTATCAGTGGCTTACCAATTACGTCTCAAAGGCCATGGCTGCACCATTTTTGATGACCACTCGGAACTGGGTGGCATGATGCGTTACGGTATTCCTGGATTCCGTACACCACGTACCGTATTGGATGCGGAAATTAAACGGATTATCGATCTCGGGGTTGAAGTCAAACTGAACACCCGCATTGGTACCGATATTACGCTTGAGCAGATCGAAAAAGATTACGACGCAGTCTTCATGGGGATGGGTGCACAAAGCGGACGTGCTTTACCAGTTCCTGGTTCAGAAGCACCGAACTGCGTAACCGCGATGGCATTCTTGAAAGCTTTTAACGATGGCCGCCTGCAACACGTTGGTAGCCGCGTAGTCGTTATCGGCGGTGGCGATACCTCGATCGACGTTGCAACTGTTGCACGTCGTCTGGGTAACATCACCAAAATCAATGAGAGCGACCGTCCTGAGCATGTGATTGCTGGCCACGTCGCGCATGACGTAGCTTCCGTGTCCGCACGCCAAGGTGCAGAAGTTATTCTGATCACCCGCGCTTCCATTGAGAAAATGAATGCAGCCAAAGCTGAAGTTGAACATGCTTTGTCTGAAGGCATCGAAATCAAAGGCAACCTGACCCCGGTTGAAGTGGTTAAAGGTCCAGATGGACGCGCCACCGCTTTGCGCGTAGCCGAATTTGAAATGGTTAAAAACGAAACCGTCATTAAGCCAGGTACCGAGTTTGATATTCCTGCTGATCTGGTTGTTTCCGCAATTGGTCAAGCCGTAGACTTTACCGGTCTGGAAGGCTTCGATAATGGCAAAGGCTTGATGAAAGCTGACAAGAACTACCAAGTTCCGAATCGTCCAGGTTTCTTCGTCGGTGGTGACGTATTGCAACCACACTTGCTGACCACCGCAATTGGCCATGGCTCGATTGCTGCCGACAGCATCGATCATTACCTCAAAGGCAATGATCTCGAGAAGCGTCCAAAGGTTGACGTGCACTTCTTCGACGTGAACCGTAAATTGGTCGAGAAGGGCTTAAAGCTGGAAGAGTACAACCACGTGCAAGCGACTGGTACCGACTCATCCAATTATGCTATGCACAACTTTGAGGATCGCTCCTCCAAGCACGTGATCCCGTCGAACGAATTGTTCCTCGGCCACTTCATGGACACCCCGCGCTTTAAACGCGTTGAGATTAACCTCTCCGCTCAAGAAGCACTGGGTAACTTTGAAGAGCGTCTGATGACCTTGTCGGAAAAAGATGTCGTCGCAGAAGCGAAACGTTGCATGAGTTGTGGCCTGTGTTTTGAATGCGACAACTGCGTTATTTACTGTCCGCAGACTGCCGTGTTTAAAGTGAAGCGTGATAAGCAAGCGACGGGCCGTTATGTCGACACCGACTACGCCAAGTGCATCGGTTGCCATATTTGTGCCGACGTATGCCCAACGGGCTACATCAAGATGGGTATGGGTGACTAATTATGGCTTGGCTGTCTTCTCATCGTATGTGGAAATGGACGGTTGGCATTATTGCTGTGCTGTGTTTAAGCATTGCATATGCGACGTCCAGCTCGGCGCCAAGTGTCGGACCCAAGATCGTCATTGATAAAAGCAGAGCGGGCGATCGTTGTGTGGAAGACGAAGATTTTATGCGTAGAAACCACATGAAACTGTTGATGCACCAACGTGATGAAACAATGCACAAAGGCATCCGCACGGAGAAGTACAGCCTGAAGAACTGTATTAGCTGCCACGCTAGCACTAAAGATGATCGTGTGATCGGCAGCGATGAGCATTTCTGTCAAGGATGCCATACCTACGCATCCGTTAAATTAGATTGCTGGGAGTGCCACGCCAATAAAGCAAGGCCAAAAGCTGCAACTGCAACGCTACCGGCTGCTACAGAGAGTGTTGCCGGGGAGAAGAAATGAACCAACCGCAGAATACAGAAAATCAAGCAGCACAAACAGTCGACGAGCATCGCCGTAACTTCATCGGAACATCGGCCGCTTTGGCCGGATTAACGATTGCACCAGGTGTCATGGTGTATGGCATTGCGCATAGCAAGCCAGAGCAAGAAGCCGTTACCAATAAAGTACGGTGGGGCATGTTAATCGACTCCAGCAAGTGTGCTGATGGCTGCACTGATTGTGTGTCTGCCTGCTTTACTGAGAATGGTGTTTCTTTACCGTCTACCCCGCCAAAAGAAACTGATTCACAATGGATTCGTAAAGTCGAATTGAAAGACATGCGCACAGGACGCGAGCAATCGTTACCGGTCATGTGTCAACATTGTGAAGAACCACCCTGCGTAGACGTCTGCCCCACCGGTGCCTCTTTCAAACGCGCCGATGGCATCGTCTTAGTAGATCGCCATATCTGCATCGGTTGTCGCTATTGCATGATGGCCTGCCCATACAAAGCACGTTCTTTCGTCCATGAAGAACTCACGGATCAAAGCCCTGATGTACCACGCGGCAAAGGCTGTGTTGAATCTTGCACCATGTGCGTACATCGCGTTGATCGTGGTGAAAAACCGGCTTGCGTAGAAGCTTGTACCAAAGCCGGCCACGAAGCTATTTTGTTTGGGGATTTGAATGATCCCAATAGTGAAATTGCAAAACGTATTGCCTCTAAGGCCACGGTTCAATTGCGTGCTGATCTGGCACTCAACCCTGGCGTTCGTTACGAAGGATTCTAAGCATGGCCTCTATCACCTTCAGTGAACTCAAGGATACGTCCTCACGGTACTGGTTCTTGGCCGGTTTGATCGGCCTATTTGCCGCACTCGGACTTGGTTCCGCTTACTACATGGAGCATCACGGCCATATCGTAACCGGGATGAACAACTCCATCGTCTGGGGTATGCCGCATGTATTCGCCGTGTTCTTAATTGTTGCGGCTTCTGGAGCGCTGAATGCCGCTTCGATTGCGTCTGTATTTGGGAAGATGGTTTATAAGCCGCTAGCGCCATTGTCTGGCTTACTGGCCATCGCACTGCTGGCTGGCGGTTTGACAGTACTCATGCTGGATCTAGGGCGCCCTGATCGTTTAATTGTTGCGATGACGTACTTAAATCTAAAGTCTGTTTTCGCTTGGAATGTCGTGCTGTACACCGGATTTTTTACCTTTGTCGCCGTCTATTTGTGGACCATGATGGATAAGACCATGGGCGCCTATACCAAAGCAGCCGGTATGGCCGCCTTTATTTGGCGCTTAGTGCTGACAACCGGTACCGGCTCAATCTTTGGCTTCTTAGTCGCGCGTGATCCGTATAGCACCTCCCTACTCGCACCCATGTTCATCATCATGTCCTTTGCCTATGGCATGGCCCTATATCTGTTAGTGCTGATGGCCATTTACACGGGTTCTGGCCGACCATTAGGGGATGCAATCCTGCAACGCCTTGGCCGTTTGCTCGGCGTGTTCGTCGCAGCAGTATTGTATTTCGTGTTCGTCTATCACTTGACTAACCTTTATTTCACCAAACAGCATGCAATTGAGAAATTCATTCTGATGGATGGCGGTATCTATACCACCATGTTCTGGGTTGGCCAGATATTCATCGGCGGTGTATTACCTTTGGTTATTTTGCTCAATGCAAAGCTGCGCGCATCTCGCACCTTGCTGGTTGCAGCTTGCTTGATGGTCGTTGCCGGTGGACTGGCGCAAATGTACGTCACCATTATTGGCGGCCAAGCATTCCCGCTGAATATTTTCCCGGGTTGGCAGCAAAGCAGTTCCTTCTTTGACGGTGCCATTCACCACTATGCCCCTAGCCTACCTGAAACCCTGCTGGGTCTGGGTGGCTTAGCCATTGCGCTACTGATTGTCACTTTCGGCGTTAAGGTTCTGCGTTTTCTCCCAGCGAGCCTAGCCGATGCTGACGTGGATCCGCACACGAAAGCGTAGTCGCTTCTCTACAGCAGGAGGCTGTTCATTGCGCGCCAAATTCTCTAGATTTACATCAGGGAAATTGGCATAAAGCCTCCTAGCCTGTGGGGCGATACCTGGCTATCGAGCGCCCTATGAACCGTCTCCTCATCTCTGCAGCACATAAATCCTCAGGCAAAACCACCGTTACCATCGGCGTGGTTCAAGCACTGACTGCCTGCGGCAATATTATTCAAACTTTTAAGAAGGGTCCTGACTATATCGACCCGATGTGGCTCGCGGCCGCCTCCGGTCGCTCCTGCCGCAATCTTGATTTCTACCTAATGCAACGCGAAGAAATTCAGCATTTATTCGCACACCACGCAGAAGAGGCAGACATCTCCATCGTTGAGGGGAATAAAGGCTTATATGATGGGCTGGAATTAGACGGCAGCAATAGCAATGCCGCGCTCGCCAAACTTTTAAAAATGCCGGTTGTACTCGTCCTAGACACACGTGGCGTAATTCGTGGTGTTGCACCATTATTGTTAGGCTATCAAGCCTTCGATCCGGAAGTAGAAATTGCCGGCGTCATCCTGAATCATGTCGGTGGGAGCCGACACGAAGCGAAGCTGCGCGCTGTGGTTGAGCACTACACGGACATCCCCGTGGTGGGCATGGTTCAATCTAACAAAGAACTCAACATCGATGAGCGCCATCTCGGTTTGATGCCTGCTAACGAATCAGAAGCTGCAACTAAACATATTGCAGAAATGGGACGCATTATTGGCAATCAAGTCGATTTAGACAAATTGATCGACATTGCAAAATCAGCGCCACCCTTAGCCATTCAGCGCAAAGCACAAACCGTTATTAATCCCGCTCCTTCCCTCCGTGTTGGCATTGCACAAGACGAAGCTTTTGGATTTTATTACGCAGATGATTTAGATGCCTTGCGCGCCGCTGGCGCCGAGTTAATCTCATTTAGCCCAATACATGATTCGACGCTTCCGGATGTCGATGCCGTTTTTTTCGGTGGCGGTTTCCCAGAAGTATTCGCACGTGAATTGGCAGCGAATCAACAACTGCGCAACAAAATCCATGACGCCATTGAAGAAGGACTCCCCGCCTATGCCGAATGCGGCGGTTTGATGTATCTCGCACGTTCAATCTCTTGGCAAGGCGAAACACATGCAATGGCTGGCGTTATCCCCGGTGATGTCGTCATGCATGAGAAGCCGGTTGGTCGAGGCTATGTACGGCTTAAGGAAAACAGCAATTTTCCGTGGCCTAATTCAAATCCACCGAAAACAATTTTAGCGCATGAATTTCATTATTCCAGTCTGGAACATCTGCCACCGGATTTAATCTACGCCTACGATGTAGAACGTGGCCACGGGGTAAATGGAAAACAGGACGGTATCGTGCATAAAAACTTACTGGCTTCTTATACCCATCTACGCAGTTTAGATAACGATAACTGGGCCGCTCGATTTGTAGATCGGGTGAAAATGATTATGGCCAATACACCGCGCGCGAGTCGCATTAGTTAAAGCATCGTAACAGGAGAAGTTATGTTAAAACTCACACCAGAAGCCGCTGAACAAATCAAACAGGTGACACCACCACAAAACGATAATGAAGCGCTTGCCTTGCGCATTGCTGCACGCACGCTGCCGAATGGCGAGATCGATTACGGCATGGGCTTTGATGAGCAACGTGAATTCGATCTGGAGATCGCGATTCACGGTATCAATCTCTTAATCGGCCCCAATAGCCGTGATTTGCTCGACAACATTACACTGGATTTCGTAGAACTCGAACCCGGCCAATTTCACTTCATCTTCATTCCGTCAACGGCGGACAGTGAACAGCAAAAAAGTGAAAGCGGCGCATAAAGCATCAAAGTAGCGGAGACAGTCATGCAAGCATTCGACGTAATCGTGATCGGCAGTGGACCAGGTGGCTATAAAGCCGCGCTGAGCGCAGCACAACGCGGCGCCAAGGTCGCGCTCGTCGAAAAATCTTTACCGGGTGGTAATTGTTTAAACCAAGGTTGCATCCCGAAGAAAACCCTTCTCCACCTCGCTTCACTGATCGATGATGTATTGTTGTTGCAAGGCCGCGGCTTAATGGGGCAGGTGCACGGAGACTTTAACGCTGCCATGCAGCACAAGAATGAAGTGGTAGATGGTATTCGCAACAATTTCCCGATATGGTTGCGACGTCTTGGGGTACATATTTTTAATGGTCAGGCGCGATTTACCGGCGCATATCAAATTGAGGTCGCACCGACCAATCCACAAGAAGCGTTGGACCATGCACACCATCACCACCAATATTTAACAGCGAAAAAAATCATCATTGCAACAGGCTCTGAGCCTCGCGCATTGGAAAGCTGCCCATTTGATGGGAAGACCGTCATTAGCTCACGTGAATTCATGTTTGAGTTGGATCAACTTCCTGAGACTATGCTGTTCGTTGGCGGCGGTTCTATTGGCGTTGAGTTGGCTTACCTCATGCATCAATTCGGCTCCAAAGTTTGTTTAGTGGAGCGAGAAAATCAGCTACTGCACACCGCACGCATTCCTGACCATGCCTGCGCAAGCTTGGAACGAAAATTTAAGCGAATTGGCCTAGATTTCCGCTTAAATCTCAGCGTGACGCACACCACGATTGACCAGGGAAAAGCACACGTTACATTCAGCGATGGCACTAAAGCCAGCTTCGACAAAGTGCTGGTAGCGGTAGGTCGCAAACCTGTTTTCGATGGATTAGATTTGGACAAGGCAGGTATCGCCATCAACAAGCAAGGTTTCATCGCAACCTCAGAATATCTCGAAACCAATGTGCCAGGAATCTATGCGATCGGCGACGTAAAACCCGGCCCCATGACAGCAAATGCCGCATTGCACGACGCTAAAGTCGCTGCAGCCAATGCCGTTGATGGAAACCAAGAGACGTTCAATTATTTCAAAGTACCGATGGTCATCCATTCCGCGATGGAAATTGCCGCAGTTGGTTTAACCGAAGAACAAGCAGAAGCCGCAGGGTTTACCCCCGAAGCGGCACGCACTAGTTTTGGCGGATCCGGCAAAGCGCGCGCTTATAACGACACCGAAGGTTTCGTGGAAGTCGTCCACGACTCAGAAACCGGCCAATTGTTGGGTGGTTGTGTGGTCGGCCCAGAAGCCGGCGAACAAATCCAAATGATGACGGCGGCCTGCCAATCCGACCGCGGTTTATGGTTTTTCAAAGAACTCTCTTACAGCCATCCCTCGTGGTGTGAAGAGTTCGAAACGGCAATCGAGCCATGCACCACAGCCTTCTCAAAATCCGAGAAGGAAATCTTTAGGCCCGGCATTTATGCTGGGCACGAGTAACAAATTGATGATTGAGAGCGAATAAGCGTATGCAATATTTTCCGATTTTTGTAGACATAAAAGGCAAGCGTTGTTTAGTGGTCGGCGGTAATGAGATCGCCGTGCGCAAAGCCTCTCTCCTATTGCAAGCGGGTGCGCATGTCACCGTCGCAGCGCCCACGCTCGCTAGTGGGTTTGCTGAACTCACACCACAAGAGAATCTCACCCATCATGTGGGCGATTTTGATGCATCCTTACTAGAAGGCATGAACTTAGTCATTTCCGCGCATGAAGATGATGCCGTCAATAAGATCGTTTCAGAAACAGCCAAGGCACGCCAATT
>JAHECG010000167.1 GCA_024641855.1 Betaproteobacteria bacterium
GTTAGACGCTTAGATCGACTTACGGTAAAGTGTCGTCTTGCAGTTCACACCGGAATATACCCATGAGCACAGAAGAGTTAAGCAAAGAACAACGTATCTTGCGCCTGATGCGCAAGACTCTAGGCAATATCATCAAGGACGTCACGCCACACAGCAGTGGGCGCGATAACCCACTATCGGACGATACGATTCAAGATATTAAGGATTGTTTCACTCTGATTTCGGCACGCGAACAAGAATTAGGGGCAGAACTCAATTTCGATGAAGCTAAGCCCTACTACGTGGATGGTGAACCGCCGAAGGCGAAAGTGGTTAGCATCGTCAAACCAAGCAAAGAGTAAGCCATAGAATTTTTGCGGCTCTCGAAGATACTTCCAAATATCAGCACCCAAAACTAACGGCCACCAAGAAATCGGTGGCCGTTTCCATATCCCCATATAGATCCCTAAGGCACTAGCCCCAAGCCCTGCTGCAACACGACTCCCAACTAAATTTCCGTGCTTTCTCACTCCTTCATTTTTCTGATTTCAACTCAGCACATACCCATTTATTCTCTACACCCTTTCAGCGTAAGCCATTAGTCATAGTACTTTTGCATAATTTAATTCTGCGCATGTTTCACTAAGATAATTTCAATACAGCCTCAGATATTCCACTTTGCATCTGCTGTTTGGCATCTGCTATTGGGATGAATTGTTGTATAGCCAATACCACGGCACTGTCTTTGAAACAATGTTAAAGGAGAGAGTTATGAGTCATCATCACGGCATGCTTCCCTTCAAAGGGCTCGAGCATCTATGCACTGTAAGTCCGTTTCGTCCCGGTCGATTCGCTCGTTTATTTTCAGATCTTCCACCGCTGTATGTAAACCCATTAATCCTGCATGAAGTCGGCAAGGTTGGCGGCAAGATGGAGGATAAAGGCGCGCCTAATTTAACCAATCACACCCCTGCAGGCATGATCTTTTTTGGACAATTCATTGATCACGATATAACGCTCGACGACAGTTCGTCTTTATCTGCTACCAATGACCCAACCCACACCGAGAACGTGCGTACACCAACACTGGATCTCGATAACATTTATGGCGAGGGACCAGGAGCACATCCCTATTTATACGATGGTGCAGGAAAACTGCTGACGGGTGCCGATTACCCATCCTCGCTTCTCCCGAACTGGCAGAACCAAGATGATTTACCGCGAACCCCAAAGGGCACTGCGATCATCGGGGATTTGCGCAACGATGAAAATCGAATCATCTCTCAAATGCAGCTTGGATTTTTACGTTTCCACAACAAAGTGGTGGACACCGGAAAAACATTTGAAGAAGCACGCCGGATCGTCACTTGGCATTACCAGTGGATTGTGGTGAACGACTTCCTGCGCACGATCTGCGGCAATTGGATTGTTGATGACATTTTGGCAAATGGTAGAAAAATCTATCGTCCGGAATATTTGAGCGGCGGCAGTCCATTCATCCCGATCGAGTTCGCCACGGCAGCCTACCGCTTCGGTCACACCATGATCCCGCAACAATTGCGCGTGAAAGTGGGAGGGCCACAGCACGTAATATTTGATACCAACAGCGTTTTGGGTAAAGGTTTCGAACCCATCACCAACGCTGCCTCCGTGGTGGAATGGGCCGCATTACTGGACAGCGGAAATGGCCAGTATGATCGCGCTGGAGAGATGGACACCAAGTTAGCTAAGGCCCTTCTCGATTTGCCTTTCTTGCCGCCAACAGCACCCGCATTTGAACGATCGCTCGCTGTACGTAACCTTCTGCGCGCCCAAAGCTTCTTGGTTCCTTCGGGCGAACAGGTCGCCGAAAGTATGATCAATGCTGGTGCGAAGGAAATCGAACAAAGCATGATTGATACCGTTCGTGAAGCAGGCAAAAACCTCGGATTTTCCAAAGCAACGCCTTTATGGGTTTACATCCTCGCCGAAGGCAAAAAAATCGGGCGTATGGACGAGAACGCGAGCGGTCACAAAACCTTTGCAAAAGGCGAAGGGTTGGGTCCGATGGGCGCAAGATTTGTCGCTGAAGTCATCATTGGATTGCTCGAACTCGACCCACGCTCCTTCCTGGGTTCGAATCGAAATTGGTCGCCACTGGACAGCAGTGACAAGATTAGGGGAAGTGGCGTCACTTCGCTTTACCAACTTCTGACTGCTTAACTTGCACACCAGCGGCCCGCCAATGGCGGGCCGCTGCGTGGCATTATGGGTTTCGGAGTTTCCTCAGGCCACTACAAAACGGCAGACTCGCCAATTTCCACAAGTCGCGTATCGGTAACCCCGGCAAGGCGCGCCGCGATCATCGCTTGTCCGGTTTTCAGCCAATGTTGTTGGCCACGCTCAACTGTTTTCTGTAAAGGCGCAAGATCGCCATGCTTAACCCAAGACTGATAAGCCGCCACCAGTTGCGGGAACAGTTTCTTGCGCATGCCTTCAAAATTCGCAAAATAAAAATGCAGTGAAGGATGTAATTCTTCAGCCATCAGCGTCGGCAAAGTCACCAAGCAATCCGCCAAATTATCGCGCACCGCGCGCGCATAAAGTTCCGGGCGATGGCGGCTACAAGTAATCAGCATTTCATTCCACGC
>JAHECG010000097.1 GCA_024641855.1 Betaproteobacteria bacterium
AGAAAATCCGTGTTGGGCTTGTGGCCGACTGCGACGAATAAACCTTTAACCTGCATCGTCGATTCGGTGTTTTGTACCAAGTCTTTCACGCGCAACCCTTCGACCTGTTTATCGCCCAGCACATCCGATACCGCCTTGTTGTAGTGGAATTCTATTTTTGGATTATTGCGTGCGCGCTCCTGCATCACCTTGCTCGCTTTGAGTTCGGAGCTGCGACAGAGCACGTGGATCCGACTGGCGAAACTGCTCAACTGCATCGCCTCTTCCAATGCGGAATCACCACTACCCACGACTGCGATAGCTTGATTGCGGAAGATCGGCATTGGTCCATCGCACGTCGCGCAGGCCGAGACGCCGCCGCCACTGCGCGCCAGGCGCTCTTCGTTCGGCACACCGAGCCAACGTGCGCGCGCGCCGGTGGCGATGATGAGCGTGTGCGCTTTCACCACATTGCCTTCGGAGTCGGTGATTGTGAAGGGATGTTGAGAAGCATCGACTTTGGTGATATCGGCTCCAAGCACACGCGTACCCCAATGCACCGCTTGCTCGCGCATCTTGGTCATGAGTTCCGGCCCTTTAATGCCGGTTGGCCAGCCCGGAAAATTCTCTACTTCTCCCGTCCACATCAACTGCCCACCGGGAATCATGTTTTGCTCGGCTTCGCCTTCATACAGCAGCGGTTCCAGATGCGCGCGTGATGCATAAATAGCCGCCGTCCATCCAGCAGGCCCGGAGCCGATGATCACCACTTTTTCGGTGACGTTCGGACGGATCGCCGGTTGAATTTCCTGTTCCGGTTGGCAGGCTCCGAGTGCTGCCTTGATTTGTGCCGTGAGTTCCTTGGCTTTGGCTAAGTTGCAGTTGAAGGCATGCAGATTTCCTTTGCCATCCAACACCACCGTTGTCGGCACATTGACCACGGCAAACATCTTGGCCAAATCGGTACGTTCGAGTGGATTGAATTTTCGAATATCCAACACGTCATCCGGAAAAGCCGTGCGCACAGCTTCCACTTCCTTAACTTGCTGGAACTTGCACACCACGCATTCCTTGGTGCTGAAGTAGAGTAAGGTGGTTTTCCCGTTCCACACTTCCAGCGGCCACTTGCGACCGCGTGTGCGCCATTTAACGATGCTCATCAAGAGCCAACTCCACGTCGCAATCGCAATCGTAAATGCGACTAGGATACCGACCGCAATCATCAGGCGAGTTGTATCAATCATGACTGCCCCCCTGCCCGATGTTGGGTATTCAGCAAGTGCGTCATGTGCAAATACAAAAAGCAGCCGACACAGAAATGCGCTTGCATATTGAGCTGCGCCAGAAACACCACAATCCAGCACAAGATCCAGCCCAGTGTTGTGTAGCCTAGGAATAAACAACCCGCAGCAATGAACAGAAAAATCGCCCCAAGCAAATGCGCGAATCGATGCGGTGCCGGATCATCGGGACGCGGTTGTGGTTTCATCAAGCCAAGCGGTTTCACTACGTGCTTATAAAATAAGGTAAACGGTTGCCATTTATGTACGATCAAACCAATCGACATGCATACGCCGGTAAAAACGAGTGGCCAGTAATTATCAAAAATAAAGCCGAGAATCGGCAGACTGATGATGAAAATTTGATTTACGGTCATGGCACTTTGGTCAATGATGGTCTGACCGCCAGGGCCTTGTTTGGGTTTATTCGGCTGAGCGTCTGTCATTACGGAATCCTCCATCGCCCATGTCACGAGACAGGCCCATACGGGCCTGCTCGTGCAGGGTTAGTTGTTATCGAACAAGACTAGGAACGCGGTTACGGTGACTTACTCCGTAGCACGTCCTGCAAAATCGACGCCATCTGCTCGGCGAGATTTTGACTCATTTGCACTTGCATGCCCGCTGCATCTGGCGGCTTTGGCTCCGGGTGTACTGGTGCCGTGCCCACCGCGCTGGCTGGTACTGCGGCACCGGTTGGTCCTTGCCCCACGACCACGTTCGGCTCACCACTGGCAGGTCCCGGCGGTGCTGCGACCGGGGCTGGCGGTGTTTCGATTGCAGACGGAGACGGTGCCTCCACATTGACCGGCGACAAACCTGCCATCTCATTCGCCTCGCTGGCGTTCGTCTCCGCTACCCCCGTCGATACCGGTGTTGCTGGCATCTCGGTGGGATGAACATCCGGAGAAGATCCCATCGAAGGTGAGACGCCACTTGCTGGTGACGGCTGCGTCGCTTCTGCCAATTTCGGACTCGGCATGGGGATGGCCCCAGCCTGCGTCAGAAACGACAAATCCAACGAAGGCGACGACACCACCCCATCCGGCAACGGTGGAATGGCCGGCGTGATCGGCGAGTGAGCGGCGAAAGGGACTTCGACATCTCCCGGGCCTTCAGCCGGCACATCTGCTTGCGCATCCACAGGTGCCGCCGGTTCCGCCGGTGCTGCTACGCCGGGGACTTCAAACTTGCCAAAATCCATCGTGGCAAAGCCGTAGGCGTATTCCCCTGAGTGCAGCGAGTCCGTCACAAGCGTTTCGCTTGATGGCTCTACTGGGTTACTCATAGCGACCTCCTATCAAATGGTGACTTCAGCCTTGCACAAGGCACCGGCAGTCAATACGGCAACTGCGGCATACATCGTCATCAGATAAGACGCTACGGACTCATCGGAAATGCCCATGAAGTCGACGGTGATGAAGGGGAAGCGTGGGCTGCCTTCAGTACCTGCGGCGTACAAGCTAATCACACCCTGCTTGTCTTCACCCATGCGCAACAACAAGATGCTGGTCTTGGATGCGCCAACTTTACGGTCTTCCAACACTTTGCCTTTGCCGTCGGTGAGATAAAGCTTGTTCGACGGTAGAATCGGCAGGCCGCGCCAGCAGATGAAATGGCCGCCATTGAATTCCATGGTTTCCAGCGTAATGCCTTTTTTGTTGCAATCTTGTGCGAATACGGCAATCGCTTCTGGATGCATCACAAACACGTCCGGCATTTTCCAGATACGGCTCAACATGTCATCCAACAAATCCGGCGTTGGGCCACCTTCGGATTTCAATTGCAGACGCGGTGCAACGTTGTTGACCAGGCCCCAATCCGGATGATTAAAGATTAAATTTTCTTTGCTCTCATACATCCACTCCGCAGATAAACTCAACTGCATTTCAAGCTGGTTGTGATGGGTGGAATACAGCGCTGGAATACGCGTGTGCATTTTCACCACGGTTTGAATCGGTTGCAGATGAATTTCACGCGGGGCTTCGTCATAAGCGGCATAGCTGCTGTCGAGCGTCGAACCTTCGTTATGCGAATGCATGATGTGCAAGTTTTGCGAAGGCAGATTAATCAACGGAGAGCCGGTACTGGCTTGCACGGGAATAAAAGGTTCTGCCACTTTATTGAGTCGATAAATACCACCCGTCACCGGCACGCAGGCGCGTTGCACCATCATCTGACAGATCCAGCGCGGCGAGCGACCTTCCCAATATGGTCGTGATTTGTGCGAACTGGATAAGACGACTGCGTTCGATTTGGGCAGCAGTTTTTGTTCTGACATGAGTACTCTCCTAGTTGTTGGTGGTGTGGAAATTAATTCCACTTTCACTATAGGCCATATCATCGTATTATGGGATTAAAAGATATCTATATATTAATAACCTATTGTTCCACTCAAGATTGGATGCGACGATGAGATCAATAAATCAGACACTTAGCGATATTTCTGATGGGATAGAAAATTCGTCGGAACACACCCAGAACCAGAAGCAAGTCGAAAAAGCGCAGTTCGAGGCCTACAATGCGGACATGGATTCCGTCACTGAAGAAGCCTTAACACTGGTTCACCCTGCCGTCCTGGAGCGTGCCCGTCGCTATCTAGCGCAAATGCCAACGCCAACGCCTGCCGAGCGCATGCCCCGCATGCGACTGCTGGTTTCATTCATTGGCAAATATGGCCGGCCTGAAGCCGCGCTGTGCGACGCGATCGGGCAGCACACCAACGAAACTATGTCGACAGTGTTCGCGCAAGACATCCCGCTATTGAAAAAACTTTTTGCTCACTCGCCAACGCTGCTGCGCAAACTATTTTGGATGTCGGATAGTTTTCTGCTCGCGCTATTTCGCCATGACGCACACGTATTGGAAGACCTTTTCAACCATTCGCATTTTGTATTGGAACGCTTACTACAGCATTCCGATGCATTACTGCGCCAGTTGGCCAATAAATCCGATGACACGCTGCATCGCATCTTCCATCACGACGACCGCGTGGTAGAAAAGATCATCAGCCCTGCCGATACCGTGATGGCACTGTTGTTGGAGCATGACGACGATGTCCTGCAAACGGTTTTCGGTCACTCCAATGACTTCTATTTAAGCAATCTGTTTTCGCATGAAGACGCGTTTCTGATGGAATTATTCAGATGGTCCGACGAAGCACTAAAAGGGTTTTTCAATTGCGATGATTATTTACTGGAAAAACTGTTCGCCTATGATACGGATCAGATCACGCCTTTCATCCGTGATATCGAGCATGATCAAGCCAAGCTGGATGACCCCAAGCAAATTGCCTTGGCCATCACCCAACTAGAGCAACGCTTACGGGGCAATTTGACGCCCACGAGCATCATTCCGAACAAGCTCAACACGACCCTCGATCAAATTCGCTCAGCCAATAAGCGCGAAGCCCTCGAGCGCTTTTATGCGCATCACTACCAGGCAGACCCCGCCTTGGTCAGCCGTGTATTTGATGACGGGGCTTTACTCGCGCTTGCCACTGAGTCCATTTCAACAGAGACGCTCGACGACTTTTTAGCGCTGCCTGCCGATGCCTTAAAAGCCATATTCAGCTTACCGACGCCCACATTTCAAGCGCTATTCGGGCAAGGCGATACCGTATTGGGTTGGCTATTTTTGTACCCACCATTTGTGACACGCCGCTTATTTGTCCGCTCACCGAAGCTGGTCGCGCAACTGTTTGCCTGCCCAGAACCCATTTTGCGCAAGCTATTCCGTCATCACGATACCGTCCTGGAAAAAATGTTCGGGCATTCCGATGTCGTTCTCGGCCAAGTATTGGCGCACCAAGCAGAAACCTTGGACTGGCTGTTCTCGCAATCCGATCGCGTGTTATGGAATCTGTTTTGCCACTCCGAAGCCATGCTGGCCAAGATTTTCTCCTTGGATGAAGGCGTACTCGCACTGACCCTGCTGTTTACCGTCGATGATGCATTGCTATTACAAATGCTGGCACGCGGTGACGATGAGCTCAAACAAATGTTCTCGCAACTCTACGCAGCGCCGGATGCAGCGCTGACAGCCTCCTTATCACCCACCGCATCGCTCACCGATGACCAACGTTTGCGCCTGGATCGCATGCCGATCCCTGCCGCTGGTGCGAGCGAGAGTAATATTTTAATGCGCGCACTGCGCCGCGAATCGGTGGCGGGCGCGGATCTGCTGGACTTGGTTTTTTCGCACTCGGATACCGTGCTGCAAGAACTATTCAATATGCCAAACACGACACTGGCCGCGGTATTGATGCAGCCGCCCGATGTGTTGCGTAAATTGTTTTGGTATCCGGATCGCACGCTGCATGAAGTATTCGTGACGCATGACCCCTTAGTCGAACGCGCTTTCTTTTCCATGTCCACCCACGCTTTGCGCCGCATTCTGGCCTGTGCGGATACCGTCATCGAACAAATGTTCAAGCATTCAGATCATGTGCTGCTGAAAGTGCTCGATTGTCATGACGCGATTCTGATCAATCTGTTTTCGCACTCAGCCGATGTTCTGCTGCGCCTGTTCCAATTACCCGATCAGACTTTGCGTGAAGTTGTCCTCACCTCGAATACCATGCTTTGGGAACTCAGCCTGCGCTCTGACGCGCTGCTCCTGCGCCTACTCTCCTGCCCGGATGAAGCACTAGAAAGCTTGTTCCAATGTGACAAACCATTGCTCGAAGATTTGTTCGCGTGGGAAGACGATGTATTGAATGAAGTCATCAACTTTTTGATCGCACAACCCAATGGGGATGTTGCCGGCACGGTGCGCCGCTTGTTAATGCAAACGCGTATTGTTGATCCGGAATATGCCACCAAAGAAGAAGCCGTCAGCGATCCCCACGCACAAACACTCATTGCCGCTTTCACTAGCGATGAACATAAGCAGCCCTTCCTGCATTACTACGGCAAGTATGCCGATATTCGGCCCGCCTTGATCGACCTGGTATTTAACCGTCAACCCAAGTTGTATCAACAACTGCTGGCATGCGGAACCGACACACTCTGGCACTTGCTGTCGCTGCCGCCGAATATACTTCAATCCTGCCTACGGCACGAGGGCGACGCCTTGAGCGCCATCCTCCGCGCGCCCAAGCCTATTGTTCAGCATCTGTTTTCCGGAACGCCGCTGGTGATTCAGAGCTTGTTCGGCTTGGAGTCGAATAACCTGCGCCTCCTGTTTGCGCACCGCGAAGGTGTATTGAACATGTTATTCAACCATGCCGATGCCGTGCTGGTCGCGCTATTCAGCAGCGATGCTTTATTACTGCGATCCTTGTTCAGCAAGAGCGATGAAGTCTTGCGCCATCTGTTCGCACACGACACTGCGGTACTCTGGAATTTGCTGCTGCATGAAACTGCCGCGATTTCCCGCTTGTTCGAGGCCGATGAAGACACCTTGGCCAAACTGTTTACGGAAGAACGGCGCGTATTGCTGGAATTATTCGCTGCGGACGATGAAACGCTGCGCGATTTTGTCGCCTTGATTTTGCGTAACCCGGGTACAAACTTTAGGGGTGCAGCACAAGAAATTGGTGGCCAGAGAACCATTATGCGGCCCGACTGCTATGAAGAAGGCATGGGTCTCATGGCGCTGTAGCTGTTTCTTGGGATGCGCACCTCATACGCAGTAGCCAGTTTATATAGGGCATTTCACCCTACCCTCAAAGGGCCGTGTTTGAGCATCAAGCGAGGAAGCACTGCGGTGTGCTGCTTTGAAGAATTCTGAATCGTCACTAACGACCCAAAGCGGTTATGCATCTTTTTGAAAAGTAGACATTCAACGTTTGAATTCACCGGCGCGCGTTAGCGCACTCGGATTGAGTGAATTGTTAGGCGATCCATCGCTACTTTGATGCACTACCTCAGCAAAGTTGAGTAGAAACAGTCTGATTTGCGAATCATGCTCGGGCAGGCGCAGAAATTCCATAATTTCTTCTGGTGATTTGCCGATGAGAGGGATGCGTAAGAACAGATTTTCGAGAAAGCTCTTGCTCACTGTCGAAAGAACCAACCTTAGCGAAGTCAACATATCGTCACCTCGGTGCGATGCATGTATTAAAGCGATGGGCTTGCCGATAACTTCAAAGCGCGAAACCATCCAGTCGATTGCATTTTTGAGACCACCGGGAATAGCGCGTATGTATTCGGGGCTTGAGATAATGATGCCATCGGAAGCAGAGACAGCCTCCAAAAATTCACGCACTGCTGCGGGTGTTATATCTCCTTCGGCATCTGGCGAAAAAATGGGCAGTGCATGCAGGTGATGAAAAACGGTCACCTCAACATCCGATGGAGCAAGGTTTTTCAAGGTCTGCAACAACGCTGTATTCGTGGACGCTTCGCGTGCGCTGCCGGAGATAGCCAAAATTTTCACGATGTCCTCTTTGCAGCCTAACCAAGCTGTATAAAAAGCCTATTCAACTATGCAATGCAACTCAGGCATTATACATCTTTGTAAATTAATCCACGCCGACGCAGCCATTTTTCCGCTTCAACTGCGACAAACACCACAGCAGACATCGCGACACAAAACGCCAATTCATTCACCGAGAGTGCTTGCGTCTTGAAGATCGGATTGAGCCAAGGCACGTAGATCACTGCCATCTGCAATGCCACAGTGAAACTCACCGCCGCGATCAATAGCCGATTGGAAAACACCCCTTGCGTGAACAAGGATTCCGACTCGGAGCGAATCGCCAGCACATGGCCAAGTTGCGACAGCGTCAGTACCGTGAACACCATGGTCTGCCAATGTGCATTCCCCACATGGATCGCCCAAGCTTGCGTTAGCAGCGATGCCGCTCCCATCAACAAACCGACCCACAGCATGTGCTGCCACATGCCATGTGCAAAGATACTTTCATTGGGTGGACGCGGTGGGCGCTGCATGACGCCCTTCTCTTCCGGCTCCAGCGCAAGTGCCAGCCCGGGCAGACCATCAGTCACCAAATTGATCCACAGAATGTGAATCGGTAGCAACGGAATCGGCAGCCCGAGAAACGGTGCGAGAAAAATAGTCCAGATCTCGCCCGAGTTGCTGGTCATGGTGTATTTGATGAACTTGCGGATGTTGTCGAAGATGCGCCGACCTTCGCGCACCGCTTTGACGATAGTCGCGAAATTGTCGTCGAGCAAGATCATGTGCGCCGACTCCTTGGCAACGTCGGTACCGGTGATGCCCATGGCCACACCCATATCAGCACACTTCAGCGCCGGGGCATCGTTCACCCCATCGCCGGTCATGGCGACGAACTCACCCTTGTCTTGCAGCGCCTTCACAATCATAATTTTTTGTTCCGGTGCGACGCGTGCATAGACGCGTACGTATTCAATTTTCTCTTCGAACTCGCGCAGGCTCAGATGCGACAATTGGCGGCCGGTCATGACTTCACCGTCGTCATCCATGATGCCCAAGCGACGCGCAATTGCCGCGGCTGTCTCCGGATGATCGCCGGTGATCATCACCGGGGTAATTCCGGCGCTACGGCATTCGGCTACGGCTGCCTGCGCTTCGGCGCGCGGCGGGTCGATCAAGCCCACTAATCCCACCAAGCTTAAATCTGCCTCGATCTCATCCGCGATCATGCCTTCCGGCACACTGGGCCAATGGCGTACCGCGATGGCCAGCACGCGTAAGCCATTGCCTGCCATGCGCCGCACTTCAGCTTCGATTTGCGCATGATCCAGCGGCACTAAACCACTGGGGCCCAAGACTGCCCTGCAGCAAGACAGCACGCTTTCCGGCGCACCCTTGGTATAGGCGATGACTTGATCTGAGACGCGATGGATGGTGGTCATGCGTGCGCGCATCGAGTCGAATGGCACCTCGGCCATGCGTGGAGATTGTTTTTCCAATGCCTGTTTGTCGAAGCCAGCCTGCTCCGCGACTTCATAGAGCGCCGTTTCGGTGGGATCACCAATGAGCCGGCCCGCCTCGCCACGATGCGCATCGTTGGAAAGCGCGAGCGCGTTGAATAGCGTATGCCAAGGTTCCTGCGCAATCTGTTCAGTGCCACGCCAGCGCTGCAGGCCTACTGCGCTAATGATTTCTTCCGCACGCATGCGGTTTTCGGTGAGCGTGCCGGTTTTGTCAGAACAAATGAACGTGATCGAACCCAAGGTTTCCACCGCTGGCAATTTGCGGATCAGGGCTTGGCGCTTGATCATCCGATGCGCGCCCAGCGCGAGCGATACCGACACCACCGCAGGCAA
>JAHECG010000168.1 GCA_024641855.1 Betaproteobacteria bacterium
GCGTAACTCAATTCCGATACGCGGAACCATTGGAATTGATCGTTGCGGAAACGACTCCAGGGTTCGTAGATTTTTTTAAATGCGGGATTCTTGGCCGCTTCTTCCGCGTACAGCTGATTGGCCACTTTGAGTGCGGCGACCATGATGTCCTTGGGAAAAGGATGCAGCTTGGTACCTGAACGCAGCAAGCGTCCAAGCGCGGCCGGGTTTTTCGCATCGTACTGGGCGAGCATGTGCAAATTCGCTTCCGCCGCAGCGACTTCAAACGCTTCTTTAAAAGTGGCCGGGAGTTTTTCCCATTCTTTGGCGTTGACCATGAACGATAACGTCGGCCCACCTTCCCACCAACCGGGATAGTAGTAATGCTTAGCGACTTTATAGAAACCCAGTTTCTCGTCATCGTAGGGGCCGACCCATTCCGCAGCGTCGATGGTGCCTTTTTCCAAAGAAGGATAAATATCGGAGCCCGCCAAAGTCTGTGGCACCACGCCCAAACGCGACATGATCTCACCGGCAATGCCGGGAATGCGCATTTTCAAACCCTTTAAATCGGCCAAGCTTTTTATTTCCTTGCGGAACCAGCCGCCCATTTGCGTGCCGGTATTACCACCCGGGAAATTGACGACGCCATAGGTTTTGAAAAAATCGCGCATCAATTCCAAACCACCGCCGTAATACATCCATGCATTTTGCTGACGTGCCGTCAGGCCAAACGGAATTGCGCAATCAAAAGCAAAGGCTTTATTTTTCCCAACATAGTAATAGCTGGCGCTGTGACCGCATTCCACCGTGCCTTGGCTGACCGCGTCCAGGACTTGCAAGCCCGGAACCAGTTCACCGCCAGCAAACACACGAATTTGAAATTTGTTGTTGGTCAGCTTGGCCACACGATTGGCCAAAATTTCGGCGCCGCCGTAAATGGTATCCAAACTCTTGGGGAAGCTGGACGCCAATCGCCATTTCACCTCCGGCTCGTTGGCACTGGCAATTTTAGAAGTCGTTCCGAGGGCAAGTCCGATGCCCGCACTTTTCATGAATGTACGACGTTGCATAATTCCTCCTCTGGTTGGTCGAAACAAATACGCGCGGAACATCCGCCTACAAGCTTGTTATGGTTAGTCGCCTGCAATGGTCATATTTTCGATCAAGATCGAACCGCTTTGGCGCGAACCTCGAATCACAACATCGCTGCCAACGGCGACAATCTGTTTGAACATCTCTTTTAAATTGCCGGCGATGGTGATCTCTTCGACCGGGTATTGAATTTCGCCATGCTCGACCCAGAACCCGGCTGCACCGCGCGAATAATCGCCGGTCACGGGATTTACCCCTTGGCCCAATAATTCCGTCACCACCAACCCGGTTTCCATTTTCTTGAGCAAAGCCGCGAAGTCTAATGCACTGCTTTCGATAATCAAGTTATGGCAACCACCGGCATTGCCGGTGCTGTGCATGCCCAACTTGCGCGCGGTATAGGTCGAAAGAAAATAACCTTGCAACACACCATCGCGAATCACATCGCGATCTTTTGTCGCCACACCTTCGCTATCAAAGGGAGAGCTGCCCAGCGCTTGTTTGAGATGTGGGCGCTCGATGATTTGCACCGATGGCGCAAATACGCTTTGACCGAGACTATCCAATAAAAAAGATGTCTTGCGATATAAATTACCGCCGCTAACGGCTGAGACGAAATTACCGAGCAAACCGGTTGCAATGGAAGCTTCAAAAATCACCGGCGCTTGCCTCGTCTTCAACTTGCGCGCATTGAGTCGACGTAGGGTACGTTCTCCGGCAATGCGCCCAACATCCGCTGCACTTTCCAACTGCGCAGATGAACGCGCAGATGAATACCAGTAGTCGCGCTGCATACCGGCTTCGGATTCGGCAATCACGGCGCAGGAAATGCCTTGGCGCGAGGTGGGATAACCTTCGAGAAACCCCAAGCTATTGCCGTAAACGAACAAAGATTCTTGGGTCGAGACTGAACCGCCCTCGGAATTATTGATGCTGGGATCGACTGCGAGTGCTGCGGCCTCGCAGGTTTGCGCCAGCTCAATGGCTTGCTCTACCGTCAACGACCAGGGTTGATAAAGATCAAGGTCAGGGATATTGCGCGCCAATAATTCGGGTTCTGGTAAACCGGCGAATTCGTCGGCCGCGGTGTATTTGGCAATGGTGAGCGCCTTGGCAACGGTATCGCGAATCGCCTCGGCACTTAAATCAGATGTACTGGCATGGCCACGCTGCTGGCCAAAATAGCAGGTCACGCCCAAACCCTTATCCCGATTGTATTCAATGGTTTCGACTTGATTCAGACGCACGGAAACGTTCTGACCGAACCCTTGATTGACCTCGGCTTCGCAGGCCGTCGCACCGGCGGCTTGCGCTTGCTGCAAAATGTCTTGCGTAAGTTGTTTAAGTTGATCGATGGAATAAGAAAAACGATTGGCGTCCACGGCTACTTTCTGACGGCTGACGAGCGAAGTCGAAAAAGTGGTTATCATAGCAACTTTGACCGACCTGAGCGATGCCTAGACATGTCATACGAGAACACCATGGAAGATGAAGG
>JAHECG010000021.1 GCA_024641855.1 Betaproteobacteria bacterium
GGCAGGGCCCATTTCAAAAAGGTTTACGGCGGGGCTGATCAGCAGTAGCTGCTTGGGCTGAGCGATTTCGCAGACTTTGCTTTGGATCACCGCGCCGAAGGAGAAGCCCGCCAAAATCAATTCCATGTCCGGGTAGCGTTCGCGTACGAATGCGAGCACGGCCAGCATATCATCGACTTCGCCACGGCCCTCATCATAGGTGCCTTCACTCGAGCCGACGCCGCGAAAATTGGGACGCACGGCGACATAGCCATGTTCCAGCAACATTTTGGCTAAGGTGGAGACCACCTTATTGCTCAGCGATCCGCCATACAAAGGATGGGGATGCGCGATCAGCGCTAAGCCGCGCCGATCCGGGCCGGGATCGTCGATCACGGTTTCAAGCTTGCCCGCCGGGCCGTCGATGCGGAGTTTATAGCGCGGCACTAAATTTTTAAACGCTCGACAATGCGACCGTTGACCAAATGTTCGTGAATGATTTCGTCGATATCGTCTTGATCGACATAGGTATACCAAACGCCCTCAGGATAAATTGCGATCACCGGGCCTTCATTACAGCGATCCATGCAGCCAGCGTTATTGATACGGCATTGACCAGGGGCGGCAAGTTTTAATGCCTTAATTTTTTGCTTGGCGTAATCGCGCATGGCTTGCGCGCCTTTATCGGCACAACAGGCACGACCATCGTCGCGCTGATTGACGCAAAAAAACACGTGGTGTTTGTAAAATGGATTCATAGCTGCGGGGTATGACAGAAAGAACGCATTATACCGCGCAAAAATTTTGCGGACTTTGTGCGCTATTTCACAGACGGATCCAACTTGTTGTATTTAGTATTGTGGCCGCGCGATTTTTCGACCGGATATTTCTGCGCGTTGATTTGGATTTTGTCGAAGGCGGCTTGCAGCGGGTCGATGCCCAGCACATCCGCTAATCGCGTGAGATAAATCAGCACATCGGCGATTTCTTGTGCCACCTCAGCATGGGATTGGGCGTTGAGTTGCAGACTTTGCTCTGGTGTAAGCCATTGAAAATGTTCCATTAGCTCGGATGTTTCAACGCTTAAGGCCATAACTAGGTTTTTCGGGGTATGAAATTGCTCCCAGTCGCGGGCTTTGGCAAAGTCACGGATTTCATTGCGTAAATGGCTTAAATTTTCTGTATTCATCGGATTTTGAGGTCAAAAATATCAGGGGAGGATACATAATATGCCACATAAACGGGCTAGTTTTGGACGCGTTGGCGGTGCTGGCGGTTCATCGCAACTGTCGAGCGGGTGGCTTAAAATACAGAATTAAGGCTATTAATTAAGCATAATTTTATGATAATAAAGTAAAAAACATTGTGGCTTAGATTTTGCTAAAGTTGATGTAGAGATAGGGCTTTTGTGATGCGCAGACAAAAAATCAGAAACAAATGGCAAATATTGTTTTTATTTAGTGGGTTATGTGCCACAATTAAAGTTGGGCATTAAAAATAAATTGGAGGGTACCGTGGGAAATCCAAAAATGTTAAAGATCGGTGGGTATGTTGTGGTTGCGAGTTTGCTGGGGCTGCTTGGAGCCTGCACTGCGGCTCATGCGCCGGCACCGATAAGCGCTGGTAAAGCGCCAAACCTGCATTACATCATTGGCCCAGGGGATAGCCTGAATATTCAGGTGTGGCGTAATCCGGAAGTATCCGTCACCGTGCCGGTGCGCCCCGACGGAAAAATTTCTACGCCGCTGGTAGAAGACTTAGAGGCAGCCAATAAAACGCCAAGCCAATTAGCGCGGGATATTGAAAAGGCATTGGCAAAGTTTATTCAAGATCCCATTGTGACCGTGATCGTGACGAGCTTTGTCGGGCCCTACGATTCGCAAGTGCGGGTCATTGGCCAAGCAGCTAAACCGCAGGCTTTACAGTACCGTGAGAAAATGACGCTAATGGACGTGATGATCGCAGTTGGCGGCATTACCGATTTTGCAGCGGGCAATAAGGCCAGCATTGTGCGTAACGTCGATGGCAAGCAGCAGCAATTCGGCGTACGCCTGGAAAGTTTGATTCGTGATGGCGATATCACGGCTAACGTCGATATTTTACCGGGCGATATTTTGATCATTCCAGAAAGTTTTTTCTAAAAACGTTTCCCATCACTTTAAAACAACGAGTAATAAAGCATGCATGAGGTTCTCGATCAGTTGATGTCCATACTGCGCGGCATTTGGCTGCGACGTTGGCAGGCCGTTATTGTGGCGTGGGTCATTGCGGTCATTGGCTGGGCTGTGGTGTATACGGTACCAAAGCGTTACGAGGCTTCGGCGCGCGTATACATCGACACGCAATCGATACTCAAGCCATTGTTGGCGGGATTGGCCGTGAATACTTCCATTGAGCAGCAAGTGCAGGTGATGACGCGCACTTTGCTCAGCCGTCCAAACATGGAAAAAGTCGCACGTATGAGCGATTTGAATTTGCAAGCGAAAACCGCGAAGGATATGGAAGGGTTAGTGACTGATTTGATGGGAAAGGTGGTGCTGAACTCAGCCAGCAGCCAAGATAATTTGTATCGAATTTCTTACCAAAACAGTAATCCAGCCTTGGCTAAAAGCGTTGTGCAATCGTTGTTAACCATTTTGGTCGAGGGTAGCCTAGGAAATAAGCGCAAAGACACCGATTCTGCGAAACGCTTCATTGATGACCAAATTAAAGCGTACGAACTAAAACTTACAACCGCAGAAAATGCGTTGAAAGAATTTAAGCAAAAACATCTCGGCATGATGCCTGGCAGTGGAGGCGATTACTTTGCCAAGCTGAATGCAACCCAGCAGAGCGTGAATGAAGCGACGCTGGCATTGCGTGAGGCAGAAACGCGGCGCGACCAATTAAAACGCCAACTCGCGGATGAAGAACCGGAGATCGCCAGTTCGGCGCAAGCAACGCTTGCGGCAAATCCCGAACTGGATGAGCGTCTGCAGGGGCTGAAGAAAAATTTGGATCAAATGCGCCTGAATTATACTGAGCAACATCCCGATATCGTCGGCATTAAACGCGTCATCGCGCAAATCGAAGATCAAAAGCGCCAAGAAGCGAAAATCAAGAAGCCCAAATCCGCGATCGCCACGCAAAACCCTTATTATCAGCAATTGAGTTTGTCATTAGCGGAAGCCGAAGCACAAGCAGCCTCATTGCGTGCGCGCGTCAACGAATACAATGCCCGCTATAGCACGCTGAAGCAACAAGCCAATATGGTGCCGCAGGTCGAAACCGATTTAGTGCAGTTGACGCGTGATTATGAAGTGAACAAGGCGAACTACGATCAATTACTGACGCGGCGTGGTTCGGCGCAAATGTCCGAAGACATGGAAGCCAAAGCCGATGTAATCGACTTTAAAGTGATTGACCCACCGTATGTTCCGCCGACGCCCTCGTTCCCCAACCGGCCGTTACTGTTGTCAGCGGTGTTATTACTGGCGCTGGCAGGCGGAGCGGGTGCTGCTTTCCTCATTAGCCAAGTTCGTCCAGTCGTAGTTGACCGTTCCGGCATTGCTGACGTAACCGAATACCCGGTGCTGGGCTCAGTCACGATGGTGTGGAACCACGAGCAACTTAAGTCACGCCGTAAAAAGCTAATGGTTTGGATGGCTTCACTAGGCTCTCTGGTGAGTGCATATGTCATCTTGCTTGGAATTTCATTTCTGATAGCCCGAAGCGGCGCGTAAAGGGAAGCGCATGAGCATTATTGAAAAAGCCTTGGGTAAGTTGGGTGAGCAGCCCAAAGAAGATGTCAGCGCTAAAGAAAATGCGATGCCGTTTGCCGCGCCCGAGCAGGCAGTTGAAATTGAAGCCAAGGTGGAAACATCGATAACGCGTACATCGACCACGAGTGCGTCTGCCGCAACAGCAACTTCGCGCGAGCTGAATCTAGATTTCAAGCGGCTGGCGGCAAGTGGGTTCTTAACAAATGGCGACGAACGCGGAAAGCTTGCGGAAGAGTACCGCATGATTAAGCGCCCCTTGCTCGCGAATGCGTTTGGACCGAATCCGGTACGCAAAGGCAACTTGATTATGGTGACGAGTTCGTTACCAAGCGAGGGCAAATCTTTTTCCGCGATCAATTTGGCCATTAGTATTGCGATGGAGCTGGATCGGACCGTGTTATTGGTCGATGCGGATGTGGCGAAGCCAAGCTTGCCAAAGTATTTGGGGTTCCAGGCCGAACATGGTTTGCTGGATGTGTTGCGGGATGACAAGCGGGATTTATCCAGCGTGATTATGCGCACCAATATCGAAAAGCTATCGATTTTGCCGGCGGGTAAAACCTATGCGCGCGCTACGGAGTTATTGGCCAGTGACGCCATGGATCGATTGATCGCGGACGTGGCCAATCGTTATTCCGATCGTCTCGTGCTCTTTGATTCGCCCCCCATATTAGCCACTAGCGAAGCGAACGTATTGGCATCGCATATGGGTCAAATCGTAATGGTAGTAGAGGCAGAAAAAACACCGAAGTCGGCTTTGCGTGAAGCATTGTCGCGCCTTGAAGGCTCGTGTGATGTGATCAGTATCGTATTAAACAAATCCTCATCACCTGCGGCTGGTGATTACTACGGCTACTATGGCTACGGCGGATACGGCAAGCAGGCGTAATTAAGCGCGCGGATTCATGAAAAAAAACAACAGCCAAAAAATCGATCGAAATGCGATGACTCAGAAAGCAACCAGCGTGGCACTGGTACTCGCGCTTTCGGGTACGGCAGCCGCTGCGGATTGGAAATTTACAGCGGGTGTGGCCGCCACCGAAACATATTCGGATAACGTTGCGCTCAGCGCTTCGGGAACTAAATCGTCTGACTTCATCACCAGTATATCGCCTAGCTTTGGGGTCAAAAAAGACGGCGCACGTCTTAAAGTCGACGCGCAATACGCGCTGCAAAATTTATTTTATGCGAACGACAGCACCCGAAACACGCTGTATCACCATCTGAATGCCCATGCAAAAGCAGAGCTGTATGAAAATGAAATCTTTCTCGATACGGTCGCATTTATTACGCAAGCGGCCATTTCTCCGTTAGGGGCAACGGGTACTGATAACACGAATGCGACGAACAATATTACCAATGTCCGAACCTTCACGCTGTCGCCCTATTGGCTACATCGTTTTGGTTCAACGGCATCGTTGAATGTGCGCGAGACGATATCGAGCGTCAGTAATGGCACGAACAGCATTTCCAATAGCATGAATAATACGCTTGCTGCGGGTTTGGCCAGCGGCTCAGCTTTTGGGCGAGTGTCGTGGGGTTTGAATTATTCAAAACAGACCGCCAACTATCAGGATCGCTCAGACGTAACGTTTACAACAACATCTGCGAACTTGGGCTATTTGGTGTCCTCGCGCGTGCGGTTGACCGGCACGATCGGAAATGAGAGTAATCAGTTTACGACTAATACAGGGCGTGCGCCCGGCGGATTTTTTTGGAATGGGACGGCATCATGGTCGCCCTCTATACGCACCTCAGTAGACCTAGGTTTTGGCCACCACTATTATGGCAATGCATTTAATTTCGCATTTAAAACGCGCGGACGCCATTCGACTTGGACCGCCGATTATAGCGAGTCGTTGAATACCTCAAATAGTCAGTTCGCTTCAAATACCTTGTTAGGCATCAACAACGCGCAGCAAGAAGTGTCGCTGAGCAGAAATTTTTTGACGAACCAGGTTTTCCTGAGCAAACGCTTTGCCACAGCGTTTAGTTGGACACAAGGGAAAAGTGATTTCAAGATTGACGCTTTCCACGCCAGACAAACAACGCAACTAGCGCAAAACATTAACTCGTTAGTCAATGTCGGGGCAAACAGTATAGCGCTCAACAGCGACCCATTTTTATCCGCCACTAATGTGAATCAGGTTGGTGTGAATGGTTCGTGGGGGTGGAAATTTAATCCGCGCATCAGTTCAAATGTTTCATTCGGCGTGACGCGCAACGCCTATTTAGGGAATGTAAATTCGGCTACGAATCGCACCGATACAACCTCCACGCTTCAATTGGGATTAAATCGCCAATTTTCTCCGGATTTAAGTGGCAGCGTGTCATTGCGACACCAAGCCCGCAGCAGCGATCAAAACGCATCCGACTATACCGAAAACTCTATTTCCGGTTCCGTTAACTACAAATTCTAAAGGCAGCAGCGATGTACGAGTCCTTTTATAAGCTGCGCGCCAAACCTTTCGCGCTCAATCCGGACCCCAAGTTTTTCTTCGGCAGTAAAGGGCATAAGCGTGCCATGGCTTATCTCGAATACGGCCTGTCTCTCGGTGAGGGCTTTATCGTCATCACCGGCGAGATCGGGGCGGGGAAAACCATGTTGGTGCGTTACCTGTTTAAAAAATTAGAGCATGAAAATGTGGTAGCAGCGCAATTGGTGTCAACCCAACTGGAAGCAGACGATATGCTGCGCGCGGTCAGCGCGGCGTTTGGCTTGGAGCAAGAAGGTTTAAATAAAGCGTCATTGCTCAAGAAACTGGAAAGCTATTTACTCTCCATCGTAAAGCAAGGCAAGCGGCCCTTATTGGTCGTAGACGAAGCGCAAAACCTCGCGCCGCGGGCGGTAGAGGAATTGCGCATGCTCTCTAATTTTCATCATGCAGAAAAACCTTTGCTGCAAAGTTTTTTGCTGGGGCAGCCGGAATTTCGGGTTACCTTGCAAAGCGAGGAAATGCAGCAACTCAAACAGCGCGTGATCGCCTCCTATCATCTAGGCGCCATGGATCTTTCCGAAACCCATGCTTACATTCAGCATCGCTTGGATTTGGTGGGTTGGAAAAACGATCCGAGTATCAGTGCAGAGGCTTTTGAACGTATTTTTGAATTTACTGGCGGGATCCCGCGCAAGATCAATACGCTGTGCGATCGATTGTTGCTGTTGGGATTTCTATCGGAAAAACACGAATTCGATCGTGCCACCGTCCAAGAAGTCATCGATGATCTCGGGCAAGAAGTGGCCTACAGCAATGCACCGAAGAATATGAAACAAGGGTTGGCGCAGGCGAGCACGGTTGCTGTTGAAATAGAGGATTCCCTGTCGGGTTTGGGTGAAAGAATCGAAAGTATGGAGCGCACGTTGAATCGCATCTTAGCCATGATGCGCAAGCTACTGCACGCCGTGGGTGAGAAAGCGGATAAAGAAAAGTCATGAATAAAAAACGTTTACGCGAGCAGGGTGCGGTTTTGTTCGTGCGGGGTGCATGATGAAAAACGCCATGACCATCGACGTAGAAGACTATTTCCAAGTCTCGGCATTCGCACCGCATATTGCGCGCAACCAGTGGGACAGTCTGCCGTGTCGAGTCGAACGCAATGTGATGCGCATCATCGAAATGTTGGATGCGCATTCTGCCAAAGCCACATTTTTTACGCTGGGATGGATTGCCGAACGCTATCCGCATTTAGTCCGCGAGATTGTCGCAGGCGGACACGAAATAGCCAGTCATGGCTATGGCCATCTACGTGCAACGGATCAAAGCGAGACCGAGTTCCGTACCGATGTCACGCATGCTAAAAAACTCTTGGAAGATCTTTCGGGCGCGGCCGTGAATGGATATCGTGCGCCGAGTTTTTCCATCGGCCACAAAAATATGTGGGCGCTGGATGTGTTGCACGATGCCGGCTATTTATACAGTTCCAGCATCTATCCGGTGCGGCATGATCACTACGGCATGCCGGATGCGCCACGCTTTAAGTTTCAACCGCGTCCGCATGGTTTGGTGGAGTTACCACCGACAACCATGCAATTGCTGGGCCGTAATTTTCCAGCCTCGGGCGGGGGCTACTTCCGTTTGCTGCCATATTCGTTATCCGCTTGGATGATGCGGCGCGTAAATCAAGTGGACGGTAAGTCCGGGATCTTTTATTTTCACCCGTGGGAAATCGATCCCAAGCAGCCCCGCCAGGCAGGCGTCGGCTTGAAAACCCGCTTCCGCCATTATGTGAATCTGTCGCGGATGGAAGGACGCCTGGAACGTCTGCTCCAGGATTTTGACTGGGGCCGAATGGATCATATCTTCTTGGATCGGCGCGGATGAGCGATTTGCAAGTCAGCGTACGTGCCATGCAGGCCGAAGATAGCGCAAACTGGGATGCGTTTGTATTGGCTTGCCCAGAGGCAACTTTCTTTCATCGCGCGGGCTGGAAACAAGTCATCGAGCGCGCATTTTCCCATCGCACGCATTATTTATTGGCCGAGCGCACCGGTACGATTGTCGGCGTTTTGCCGCTGACCGAAGTCAAGAGCCGCTTATTCGGCCATTCACTGATTTCCAATGTGTTTTGTGTGTATGGCGGCATTGCGGCAAATGATGATGAGGCGCGTACAGCGCTGGATACTGCGGCACAGCAACTGGCACAAGAGCTGCAAGTCGGTCACTTGGAATATCGTCAACTCAAACCGTTTCATAGCGACTGGGCCAGCCAAGATTTATATTTCACCTTCCGCAAAGCGATTGATCCGGATGTTGAAGCCAATATGCTCGCGATACCGCGCAAGCAGCGCGCCATGGTGCGTAAAGGCATTAAAAACGAACTGGTAGCGGAAATCGATGCAACGGTCGATCGTTTTTTTAAGCTGTTTGCCGACAACGTCAAACGCCATGGCACGCCAGCGTTACCGAAGCGTTATTTTGCCTTATTGAAAGAAGTGTTCGGCACCGATTGCGAAGTGCTGACGGTGTTACATCAAGGCCGCGTAGTCAGCACCGTGCTGACGTTTTATTTTCGCGATGAAGTGCTGCCCTACTATGCGGGCGACACCGAAGACGCGCGTCAGTTAGCAGCCAACGATTTTAAATATTGGGAGTTGATGCGGCGTGGTTGCGAGCGCGGATACAAAATTTTCGACTACGGCCGCAGTAAGCGCGGCACTGGGCAATTTGATTTCAAGAAAAACTGGGGCTTCGAGCCGCAGCCGTTGCATTACGAATATTTCTTGGTGAAAGCGCCGCGCGTGCCCGAGCATAATCCAACAAATCCAAAGTATCGTTTGTTCATAGAAATGTGGAAGCGCTTACCGACGCCGGTAGCGAATACGCTGGGCCCGCATATCGTGAAGCACTTGGGATAATGGAACCATGGGCTGGCTAAGGCAGAAACTTGAACTCTCTCGTGGCGAAACGACCAATTTGTCGTCAATGGAAGGGCTACGCGGTTTTGCGGTGTTTCTGGCGTTTATGGTGCACTACTCCACACTGAGCACTCCTTGGCTTTCGCCTAGTGGAAATGTTTTGAGTTTTGCGCAAGCTTTACACACGGTTGGTAATATCGGCGTGGATTTATTCTTTGTGCTGAGCGGCTATCTCATTTATGGCGCATTGATAGCTAGACCCCGATCATTTTGGAAATTTCTTGGGCGGCGTGCTCAGCGCATCTACCCAACGTTCCTTGCTGTTTTGCTGATTTATATCGCTCTGTCTTGGGTATTCCCTTCAGAAAGCAAATTTCCTCGGGAGTGGATTGCGGCCGTGATCTATCTATTGCAAAACGTTTTTCTATTGCCTGGATTATTTAATATTAAGCCGGTGATTACAGTGGCTTGGTCACTGAGCTATGAGATGTTTTATTACGTGCTTATTCCCATCGTGATTAGTTTGTTGCGATTACGGGCGTGGTCACCCGGGATGCGGACGCTGTACTTTACAGGAATGACGCTTGTATTGGCTGCGTACTTTGCATGGCAAGGTGGGCATGTTCGCTTAATCATGTTTATATCTGGCATATTACTCTGGGATCTAACGCAAGGAATGAGGCTGCGTGGCCCAGGCAATATTGCAGCTTTATTAGGCTTGTGCGTTGCGTTGGTAGCGCTTCTATTGCCGGGTAACGGCTCGGTAGCCGCAGTGTACCGATCACTACTTCTTTTTTCAGCGTTCTTCGTGCTGTGTTTTGTCTGCTTTACTCGGCCTACTGAATGGATAGCGCAGGCGTTTTCCTGGACCCCCCTACGTTGGCTGGGTAATATCAGTTACTCCTACTACCTGATTCATGGACTTGCTTTAAAGTTCATGTTTATTATGTTGATGCGAGTATTACCCCCCGATCATTCCGAAACTTACTTGTTCCCGCTTCTATTTTTACCCGCATTTGCGCTGACAATTTTTCCAGCATTGGCTCTATTTTTATTGGTGGAGCGGCCGATGTCGCTAAAGCCAGCAAGTGCAAAACGGGGGTACGTGACGACTTCCGTGCGTGAAGATCAAGTGCTTTCGCGGCCTGGGGATTAGATTACGATGGAAGAACTGCTCTACCTCGTCCATCGCATCCCTTATCCACCGAATAAGGGCGACAAGATTCGCTCCTATCATTTGCTCAAGCATTTGGCGCAGTCGTACAACGTGCACGTTGGGGCGTTTATTGATGCAGAAGAAGACTGGCAGCATGCGGAAGCTTTAGCCAAGATGGCGGGCGGTGAAGTGAAATTGATCCCGCTGAACCCGCGCTGGGCAACCTTAAGAAGCGCGATGGGGTTTCTCAGCGGGGAAGCGCTGACGGTGCCATATTATGGTGACACCGCTATGCAACAATGGGTCGATACGCTGCTTGCGGCGCGCCCAATTAAACGCGCTTTGGTCTATTCATCGAGCATGGCGCAATATTTAATGAAGCATCGTCAATTGCAACGCGTGATCGACTTCGTGGATATCGATTCCGATAAATGGCGTCAATATGCGCAGAAAAAACCCTGGCCCATGTCCTGGGTTTATAAGCGTGAGGCGCGAAAATTATTTGAGCTGGAGTGCAGCGTCACCCATGCGTTTGCAGCCAGTACCTTCGTTTCCGACGCTGAGGCCGCCTTGTTTAAACAGTTGGCGCCGGATTGCGCTAGCAAAGTCTTTGGCTTCAGTAATGGCGTGGATACCGATTATTTCTCGCCCGCGCACGATCTGGCTTCACCGTATGCAGCGGATGAAGCGGCTTTGGTTTTTACCGGCGCCATGGATTATTGGGCGAATGTCGAAGCGGTGACTTGGTTTGCCAATGATGTTTGGCCATCCGTGCAGCGCATGCACCCATCCGCACGTTTTTACATTGTCGGTAGTCGCCCAACGGATGCCGTCAAAGCGTTAACCAAGTTGAATGGCGTTGTTGTGACCGGCAGCGTGCCCGATACGCGGCCCTATATTGCGTATGCCAAAATGGCCGTTGCACCGTTACGCATCGCGCGTGGCATTCAGAATAAAGTGTTGGAAGCGATGGCGATGGCGAAGCCGACGCTAGTCACGGAACAGGCGTTGGAAGGTATTGCGGCAATACCCGAGCGGGAGATTTTGTTGGCCAATGATGCGGAAACATTTGTGCAGACCATTGCAGATGTGCTGCAAGGTCGATTTTCGGAAATGGGTACAGCTGCACGCGCGCGTGTGCTGCAAGATTTTTCGTGGTCGAAGCATTTGCAAGTCGTCGATCGACTATTGCAAGGGGTGGCGGTTTCTGCGGTACAGAGCGCGATGTCTATGCCTGTTTTAAAATGTGCGGAATGAAAACGTGACTATGAAAAGTTTAAAATATTATTTTGGGAGTAGATAAATGAAAATTACCATGGTTGGCACCGGTTACGTCGGACTTGTTAGCGGCGCATGCTTAGCGGATGTCGGAAATCACGTGTTATGTTTGGATCTGGACCCATCCAAGATCGCGATTTTGGAAGGTGGCGGCATCCCTATTCATGAACCAGGACTATTGGAAATGGTGCGGCGCAATGTCGCCGCGGGACGTTTGCAGTTTACCGGCGACATCGATCGCGCCGTGGCTTACGGCCAGATTCAATTCATCGCCGTCGGCACACCGCCGGACGAAGATGGTTCTGCCGATCTAAAATACGTGTTAGCTGCGGCACGCAATATCGGCAGTCGTATGACCGAAGACAAAATCATTGTCGATAAAAGTACCGTACCCGTCGGTACCGCCGATAAGGTTAAAGCCGCGGTCGCTGAAGAATTGAATAAACGCGGCCTGAAGTTGAATTTCAGCATTGTTTCCAATCCGGAATTTCTCAAAGAAGGTGCGGCCGTCGATGACTTCATGCGGCCGGATCGCATCGTGATCGGCGCGAGCGATGAAAAAGCCATTCACAGCATGCGCGAATTGTATGCCCCGTTTAACCGCAATCATGACCGCCTGGTGGTGATGGACGTCAAAAGCGCCGAGCTGACCAAGTACGCCGCCAACGCCATGCTGGCCACGCGTATCAGCTTCATGAATGAGCTAGCCAATGTTGCAGAAAAGCTTGGCGCGGATATTGAAATGGTGCGCCATGGCATCGGCTCCGACCCGCGTATCGGTTACCACTTCCTCTATCCCGGTTGCGGTTATGGCGGCTCCTGCTTTCCCAAGGATGTCTCCGCCCTGATTAAAACCGCGCAAGACGAAGCGGGCATTACGCTGCAAATACTGAACGCCGTGGAATCGGCCAATGAAGCGCAGAAGATTGTGCTGAGCAACAAAATCAAAGCTAAATTCGGCGGCGATCTCAAAGGTAAAAAATTTGCGTTGTGGGGCTTGGCATTCAAACCCAATACCGACGATATGCGCGATGCGCCGAGCCGCAAACTGCTGGCCGATTTATTCGCGGCCGGTGCTACGGTGACGGCCTATGATCCGGTAGCGATGAATGAGTCGCGCCGTATTTTTGGGGATCATCCGCAATTAACATACGTTGACAATCAGTTGGATGCCTGCACTGGCGCCGACGCGTTGGTGATCGTGACGGAGTGGCGCGAATTCCGTACGCCGGATTTTGATGCGATTAAAGCCAAGCTTAAAAACGCCACTATCTTTGATGGCCGTAATTTGTATGAGCCGAAAGATATGCGGGAGGAAGGCTTCGAATATTTCGCCATCGGCCGTGGCTAATGGATACTGGCCCTCTCCCGCGCTGCCGCGCACCCCTCTCCCGCATGCGGGAGAGGGGCTGGGGGAGAGGGCTTAGCGGGTCCACAATTAAGGAAAAACCATGAAAGTTTTAATCACCGGCGTGGCCGGGTTCATCGGCATGCATCTCGCTCAGCGCTTGCTGCAAAAAGGTGTCGAGGTGGTCGGTATCGACAACCTCAACGACTATTACGCCGTTAGCCTGAAGCATGATCGCCTGAAGCTGTTAGCGCCACAGCCAAAATTCCGATTCATTGAAATGGATATGGCGGATCGTCCGGCGATGGAGGCCTTGTTCGCCACAGAAAAATTCAATCGCGTGGTAAATCTTGCGGCGCAAGCCGGCGTGCGTTACTCGTTGCAAAACCCGCATGCGTACGTGAACAGCAATGTCGTGGGGTTCTTGAATATCTTGGAAGGCTGCCGCCATCATGGCGTCGAGCATTTAGTGTACGCCAGCAGCTCCAGCGTCTATGGCGCTAATACGCACATGCCGTTTAGTACCCACGACAATGTCGATCATCCAGTGAGCCTGTATGCCGCCACTAAAAAATCCAATGAGCTGATGGCGCATACCTATAGCCATTTGTATCGTATCCCGACTACCGGCTTGCGTTTCTTTACCGTGTATGGTCCTTGGGGCCGTCCCGATATGTCGCCTTCGTTGTTTGCCGGTGCGATTCTGGAAGATCGGCCGATCAACGTATTCAACGAAGGTAAAATGCAGCGCGACTTTACCTATATCGACGATATCGTCGAAGGCGTCGTGCGCGTGTTGGACTTAGTGGCCACACCGAACCCCGCGTTTGATAAAGCCGCCCCCGATCCTGCCAGCAGCGATGCGCCATTCCGCGTCTACAATATCGGCAATCATCAGCCGGTAGAACTCATGACCTTCATCGAAACCATCGAAAACGCAGTCGGCAAGAAGGCGCAGAAAAATATGCTGCCGATGCAGGATGGTGATGTGGTGGCGACCTATGCGGATATCGATGGCTTGCAGCAAGCCGTTGGCTTTACGCCACAGACGCCGTTGGCCGAAGGCATTGCGAAATTTGTGAAATGGTACAAGGAATATCATGGATAGCCGCTTGGCAATAGACCAGCGCTGGCGTGTAGCGCTCCCGCTCATGGGACTCATGATTGCAGGGCTATTCGCGTTATTTTTTAATACCGCGGATTCCATCGTGTCTATTTGGAATCATTATGAAACTTTTACGCATGGCTACATTATTGTCCCGATCAGTTTATGGCTGATTTGGCAGCAACGTAGTGTATTAGCCGACATTACCCCGCAGCCGTCTGGATTAGGTTTGCTGGTTTTTTTAGGCGCCGCCTTTGGGTGGTTGTTGGGTAATTTGTCCGGCGCGCAAGTGGTGATGCAGTACGCTTTTGCCGCCATGATCCCAGCTGCGGTGTTCACATTATTGGGTTGGAGTGTAGTGCGCCCAATATTGTTTCCATTGTTGTTCTTATTGCTGGCCGTGCCGTTTGGGGATGTTTTTATTGATCCGCTCATGAATTTAACGGCAGACTTTACCGTGACCGCATTGCAGCTTACCGGCGTTCCCGTATTCCGTGAAGGCAATACCCTGACCATTCCCACCGGCGTGTGGTCGGTGGTAGAGGCATGCAGTGGCGTGCGTTATTTGATTGCGTCAGTCACGCTTGGCATCATCTATGCATATCTGACTTACCGTAGCCGCTGGCGCCAAATCTTGTTTGTTATCGCCGCGATCTTGGTGCCGATTCTCGCCAATGGATTGCGCGCCTACATGATCGTGATGATCGGGCATCTTTCCAATATGAAGTACGGCGCGGGGATCGACCACCTGATTTATGGTTGGGTGTTTTTTGGTGTGGTGATGTTGATTTTATTTTGGGTGGGTAGTTTTTGGCGCGAGGATTCGCAGCCCGCCAAAACACAAGTAGCGCCGCAGGTTGCAAAGAACGAACCGCCCGTTGCACCGTGGTTGTTTATGCTATTCGCTTTTGCCGCACTAGCCGTCGCAGTTGCTGCGCCAGCCTATAGCACACGGGTCGAACGTTTCATGGCCAAACAACCGGCCGTTGTGCTTGCCGAGCCAGTTATTGCGGGTTGGCGTTCGATCAATGCGTTTACCGCTTGGCGTCCCGAGTTTAAAAATCCTGCGGTCGAACAAATGCGCTTTTTGTCGCGGAATGACCAGCTCGCAGGACTCTACATCGGTTATTACCGTAACCAAAACCAAGGGTCTGAGTTAATTCGGTATGGCAATGTGCTGGCCATGCCCGACGGCAAGCAATGGCGCCGGATGAGAGAGTTAGTGCAGGTTGTGCCGGTCGAGCATCTCGCCGTGCATCAGAATTTATTAGCACAAGATCAGCAGCGCTTACTTGGATGGTATTGGTATTGGACGGGCAATAGCTTCACGACCAATAGCTATGTCGCCAAAGCGCACCTAGCGTTTAATCGCCTACTGATGCGACCGGACGATAGCGCTGTGGTAGTCGTCTTTGCGCCATTTTCTGGGCGACCAGAGGAAGCCGCCACAGCGATGCAGCAGTTGCTTCAAGATGCATTACCGGTCATTCGTCAGCAACTTGAAGCTGCAAGGCGGCAGTAGTTTTGTCGCCGCTGGTTGTGCATGTTATCCATCGCCTAGGCACTGGCGGCATGGAAAACGGGTTGGTCAACTTGATCAACCACATGCCGCCCGAGCGTTATCGGCATGCGATTATTTGTTTGCAAGGCTACACCGATTTTCGGCAGCGCATTCGTCGTGATGATGTGGAAATTTACGATATCGATCAGCACGACGGCCATGATTTTGGCGCCTATGCGCGTCTGTATAAATTACTGAAACAACTCAAACCCGACATCTTGCATACACGCAACTTATCCGCGCTGGAAAGCCAAGCGGTCGGTGCGGCCGCGCGTGTTAAGGGACGGATACATGGCGAACATGGTCGCGATATTTACGATCTGCATGGCAAGAATCGAAAATACAATCTATTGCGCAAAGCCATTCAACCGCTGGTCGGGCACTACATCGCCGTCAGCCGCGATCTTGCCGGTTGGTTGCAAGAAACCGTTGGCGTGCCGAGCCGCAAGGTGACGCAAATCTACAATGGTGTGGATAGCGATAAATTTCATCCGCGCAGCGATGTGCGGCTAGCTCTTGGCCCATCTGGGTTTATGTCGGATGACGCCATCGTCATCGGCAGTGTCGGTAGGCTGGCACATGTGAAAGATTTCCCGACACTGATCCAAGCTTTTCAGCGCCTGCTGGAACTGTGGCCCGAAGGCCGTATTCGCTTACGCCTAGTCATCGTCGGCGATGGGCCGACGCGGGCGGAATGTGAACAACGCATCGCTGAGTTGGGTCTTGGCGAGCAAATTTGGCTCACTGGCGACCGCAGCGATGTGCCTGAACTGATGCGCGCCATGGACGTATTCGTGTTGCCATCGCTCGGAGAGGGCATCTCCAACACCATTTTGGAGGCCATGGCCTGCGGTTTGCCGGTGATCGCCACCGAAGTCGGCGGCAATCCGGAGTTGGTCACGCCGGGCAAGACCGGAACGCTGACCCCTGCCGCGGATCATGAGAAAATGGCACAGGCATTGCTAATGTATTTACAAAATCCAGCGCGCATGGTCCAGGAAGGCCTGGCAGCTCGAGCTGAAATCGAGGCGCGGTTCAGCATGGAAGCGATGGTGAATGGCTATTTGGGTGTTTACGATGCGGTACGCAAAGGTTGATTTAGCAAAAGCGGTCGTTACGCTAGAAGTAATGCGTAATTGTCCATCACAAGAGGTTTAAACCACCGGCTTTAGCCGGAAAGAGGGCGAAGATTTTTGATATTGAGCAGGGAAATGCGCGTGCCACTCCCTCCCCTTCAAGGGGAGGGCTGGGGTGGGGATGGGGTGTGGGGGCGGCGTTTGTACCCCATCCCCCTCCCAACCTCCCCCTTGAAGGGGGAGGAGTCAGCTGGCCGGCGCTTGATCACGAAGAGGTCTAGCCGCCGAATTAGATTCCCCTCTCCCACAAGTGGGAGAGGGGCTAGGGGAGAGGGCAAGCCCGATCCAATAATTAAAATGAAAACAGAAAAACAACCATGTGCGGCATAGCCGGAATATTCGACACCCAATCCAAGCGCGAAATCGACCAAGCATTGCTCGCGCGCATGAACCAAGCGCAACACCATCGCGGCCCGGATGAAACCGGCTTGCATGCCGAGCCGGGTGTGGGGTTGGCGCATAAGCGCTTATCCATCATCGATCTCTCTTCCGGCCATCAGCCCTTATTCAACGAAGACGGAAGTGTAGTCGTGGTGTTCAATGGGGAGATCTACAATTTCGTCGAACTCATGCCCGAGCTGCAAGCGCTTGGTCATACATTCCGCACGCATTGCGATACTGAAGTCATCGTGCATGCCTGGGAACAGTGGGGCGAGAAATGCGTCGAGCGTTTTCGTGGCATGTTCGCTTTTGCTTTGTGGGATAGAAACAAACAAACCTTGTTCATGGCGCGCGACCGCATGGGCGTGAAGCCGTTGTATTACGCGCTGCTCGATGATGGACAACTGATATTTGGCTCTGAACTCAAGGTGCTGACCGCGCATCCCGGTTTGAAACGGGAAATTGATCCGTATGCGGTTGAAGACTATTTTGCTTATGGCTATGTGCCCGAGCCGCGCACCATTTATAAACAAGCACTCAAACTCCCGCCGGCGCATACGCTGACGATCAAGCGCGGTATGCAGTTGTCTCCGCCCAAGGCCTATTGGGATTTGAGGTTTGATGCCAGCAATACCTTATCTGAAGGAGACGCCCAGCAAGAGCTTATCGACCGGCTGCGCGAATCCGTCAAAATCCGCCTGATGTCGGAAGTGCCGTTGGGGGCGTTTCTCTCCGGTGGCGTCGATTCCAGCGCCGTGGTGGCGATGATGGCCGAATTGAACAAAGAACCGGTCAACACTTGTTCCATCGCGTTTAACGACAAGGCGTACAACGAAACCGAATTTGCCAAGATGGTGGCCGACCGCTATCACACCAACCACCACGTCGAAACGGTGGATACCGACGACTACGATCTGATTGACACCTTGGCCGCGCTATACGATGAGCCGTACGCCGATAGCTCCGCCATCCCGACTTATCGTGTATGCCAATTAGCGAAAAAACGCGTGACGGTAGCCCTCTCCGGTGATGGCGGCGACGAAAGCCTTGGCGGCTATCGGCGCTATCGCTGGCACATGAATGAAGAGCGTATACGTGGCCTGCTGCCGCAAAATTTACGCGGCCCACTTTTCGGTTTTCTCGGAAACATTTATCCCAAAGCCGATTGGGCGCCTAGGGTGCTGCGCGCCAAAACGACATTGCAGGCATTGGCGCGCGACTCGGTGAGCGCCTACTTTCACAGCGTATCCACAGTTGGTGATGGTTTGCGGGCGCGTATTTTTAGCCCCGCGTTCAAGGCCAGTTTGCAGGGATATCGTGCGGTTGAAGTGCTACGCGGTCATGCAAAAAATGCGCCGGAGCATGCTTTATCTGCGATCCAATATTTGGATTTCAAAACCTATCTCGTCGGCGACATCAACACCAAAGTCGATCGCGCCAGCATGGCGCACGCACTCGAAGTGCGTGAGCCGTTGATGGATCATAAGTTCGTGGAATGGATCGCGACTCTATCGCCGAACCTCAAATTGAAGGGCCAGGAAGGAAAGTACATTTTTAAGAAAGCGCTGGAGCCGCACTTGCCGGATGACGTGCTGTATCGACCCAAGATGGGTTTTGCCGTGCCGCTGGCGCGTTGGTTCCGTGGTCCGTTGCGTGACCGCATCCGTGCGGCAGTCAAAAGTCAGGCCTTGGGCGATACTGGTTTCTTCGACATGGAAACGCTCAACCAGTTGGCTAGCGAACACATTAGCGGGATGAGTGATCACAGTACCGCACTCTGGACTGTTCTCATGTTTGATGCATTTCTGCGAACTGCGCACGCACAGCAAGCATGAAAATTCTCTACCACCACCGCACTCGTTCCAAGGACGGGCAGTATGTACATATCGAAGAAATGATTGATGCATTGCGCGGTCTTGGCCATGAAGTCATTGTCGTTGCGCCTGCCGCCATGGAGAAAAGCGATTTTGGTTCGGATGGCGGTTTGGTGGCTTGGATGAAGCAACATATGCCAAGCTTTATTTATGAGTTGATGGAGCTTGCATACTCGCTGCTGGCCTACCAACGTCTTTCCCGCTCGGTTCGAGAACACCAGCCGGACTGTTTGTATGAGCGCTACAACCTGTTTCAGCCGGCCGGGGTTTGGATCAAAAAACGCTATCACTTACCTTATCTGCTGGAAGTAAATGCCCCAATTTTTGCTGAGCGCGCCCACTATGACGGCATCTCGTTGCGCAGGCTAGCCCACTGGTCCGAACGTTATGCTTGGCGCAATGCGGACATCGTTTTGCCAGTTACCCAAGTGTTGGGCGATATGGTGCGGCAGGAAGGCGTTCCGCCAGAACGCATTACAGTGATACCTAATGGTATTAACGCCAATCGTTTTGTTGCAAATCCTGACACGGTAGAAGCCAAACGTGTATTGGGACTGGAAGGGCATTTGGTGCTTGGATTCACCGGTTTCGTGCGCGATTGGCACGGCATGGATAAGGTGATCGATTTCATCGCCCAGGACGGTGCGCAATTGCAGTGCCATTTGTTAGTGGTGGGTGATGGACCCGCGCGCGACGACTTGGAGCGCCAAGCCAAACAACTAGGGGTTGCAGATCGCGTGACATTTACGGGTGTCGTGCAGCGCGATGCTGTGGCGCGACATGTAGCGGCATTCGATATCGCCTTGCAACCGGCCGTGGTGGCCTATGCTTCGCCCTTGAAGTTGTTCGAATATCTGGCCTTGGGCCGCGCCATCGTCGCGCCACGCCAGCCCAATATTCAGGAAGTACTGCAGGATGAAGTTAACGCGCTATTATTTGATCCCGAGGATAAAGGCAGTTTAGTCGACGCTATTCGGCGGATGATGCGTGACCCTGACCTGCGTGAGCGCTTGGCGCGCAATGCGGCCGCAACCATCGATGCACAAGGCTTAACCTGGCGCGCAAATGCGCAGCGTGTCACGCAGTTGGCGCAGGGCCTAATGTCACGGGCAGATGCATGATCAAGCTGCTTACTTTTAGCACGCTGTATCCGAGCTCGGTGAAACCGAGCCACGGCATTTTCGTCGAGACAAGACTGCGTTACTTGCTTGCCAGTGGCGAGGTTGAATCGGTCGTCGTCGCGCCAGTACCGTGGTTTCCACTCAAGGGCGAGCGTTTCGGCGACTATGCCAAATATGCGCGCACCCCGCGAGATGAAACGCGCAATGGTATTCGCGTATTGCACCCACGCTTCCCACTGATACCCAAGCTCGGCATGACCAGCGCACCCGCATTGCTTGCCGCCGCAGCGCTACCGACACTACGCCGCTTGCTACGCGAAGGCTACGATTTCGATGTGATCGACGCGCATTATTTCTATCCGGACGGTGTGGCCGCAGCAATTATAGCCAAACAGCTCAACAAGCCTTTTGTCATCACCGCGCGCGGCACGGACATCAATCTCATTCCGCAATACGCCATGCCGCGAAGAATGATCCGTTGGGCGGCCAAGCGCGCAGCAAAATCCATTACCGTTTGCGAAGCACTGCGTAGCAGCATGATCGCACTCGGCATCGAGGCTGACCGTATCGTCACGCTGCGCAACGGTGTCGACCTTGAGCGCTTTCAACCGGTCGATCGTGCGCTACAGCGCGAGAGGCTCGGACTCCAAGGCTTTACCTTGCTTTCGGTAGGCCACCTGATCGCGCGCAAGGCGCATGAGCTGATTATTGAAGCGCTACCGTTGTTGCCCGACGTGCGCCTGCTCATCGCCGGCGATGGTCCAGAGCGCGACAATCTCACCCGACTAGCACAGCGCTTGAGCGTGGCCGATCGCGTCACCTTTCTCGGTTCGCTGCCGCAAACCGAATTACGTAATTATTACGGTGCGGTGGATGCCTTAGTGCTCGCTTCCAGTCGCGAGGGCTGGGCAAACGTGCTACTCGAATCGATGGCGTGTGGTACGCCGGTGGTGGCAAGTAATGTTTGGGGTACGCCCGAAGTGGTAGCGGCGCCTGAGGCCGGTGTGCTGATGCCGGAACGCAGCGCGCAAGGCGTGGCTGCTGGCGTTGAGCAACTGCGCGCGCAGTATCCGGACCATGCCGCAACGCGAGCATATGCTGAGCGCTTCAGCTGGAAGGATACGACGCAAGGCCAGTTGGAATTGTTTCGGCGCATTACTCATGGGGATGAGGCATAAATGCGCGACATCGCCCTGTTTATCATCGTTTTCTTTTTCCTGTTCAAGGCGCTGTCGCGGCCACATATCGGCGTATACCTATGGACGTGGCTTAGTTTGATGAATCCGCATCGTTTGACTTGGGGTATGGCGTTTACTTTTCCGTTTGCGCAGGTGATTGGCATTGGAACTTTAATCGGCATGTTATTCAGCAAGGAACCGAAGCGCATGGTGTGGTCGCGCGAAGTTGTGTTGGTACTGGTGTTCGTGATCTGGATGTGCTTGACCACGCTGTTTGCATTTAATCGAGATAGTGCGTTTGAATATTTGATTCGGGTGATCAAAATCGAAGTCTTTTTTTTAGTGACGATTTTATTGATGACGGATCGTAAAAAAATCGATGTGCTGATTTGGGTCTCAATATTGTCTCTTGGATATTATGGCGTCAAAGGAGGTCTCTTCACCATTCTCAGCGGTGGTAGCAGCCGAGTCTATGGTCCGGCGGATTCCTTTATCGGCGAGAACAACGCCTTGGCCTTGGCGCTGACAATGACCGTTCCGCTAATGGTCTATCTGCTGTTGCAAGAAACCAGGAAATGGTGGCGTTTAGGTCTGGGGGGGGCAATTTTTCTTTGCGCGATTTCCATTGTGGGTAGCCAATCGCGCGGTGCTTTGCTTGGTGTGCTGGCCATGGGCGGTTTTTTATGGCTGAAAAGTCGACGTAAAGCGATGATCGGTATCGTGGTGTTGCTTGCGGCGGTTGCGATTTTGGTTCTAATGCCGGAATCCTGGTGGCAGCGCATGGGTACCATCAATAACTATTCTGAAGACAGTTCTGCTTTGGGCCGTATCAATGCCTGGTGGACGGCGTGGAATGTCGCAACCAGCAATTTATTTGGCGGCGGTTTCAAAATGTTTACTCGGGAAACATTTTTGGCGTATGCGCCAAATCCCCTGGATAGTCATGATGCCCACAGTATTTACTTTCAGGTATTGGGGGAGCATGGGTTTGTCGGGTTGTTTTTGTTCTTGATGATCTTGGGTTTGTCGTGGTTGCGGTGTGGCGAAATCATCAAGTTAAGTCGGCGCGATCCGGATTTGAAATGGGCGGCCGATTTGGCGGCCATGCTGCAAGTCAGTTTGATTGGTTATATGGTCAGTGGCGCTTTTCTGGGTCTGGCTTACTATGATTATTATTATCATTTAATCGCTATTATGGTCGTGACTTGGAGTTTGGTGCGACCGCCCCCTCGCCACTCAAGGCGTTGGGGTCAATGAGTTACTTGCCATGCTGAGCCAGCCATTCCTCCAGAATTGCGATTACCCAGAGCATTTTGCCGAAATACGAAGCGTGTTCGGTGCGGTGCTGTTCGCGCAATCGGTCGATGTAAGCAGCTTGCAGCCAGCCGCGCTTCTTGAAATCGCTCAGTCGGTCATCAATGCGCTCCCGCAACGGCGCATGGTCGCGCGCCCAGACGCCGAAGGGTAAGCCAAATCCATGCTTGCTTTTGTTGATGATTTCAGCGGGCAAAAAGTCCTTCAGCGCGGTTTTGAAAAACCAGCGCAAGTAAAAGCCACGCACTTTCCAATCCGGCGGCACTTCGCCCGAGAAATTCACCATGGCGTCATCCAGCAGGGGGTAACGCACCTCGATGCCGGCGGCTTCGGTCATGCCGTTCACTTTGCGCAAATCGCTATCGGCGATGGTAAATTTCATGTCCAGATGCATCATGCGGTTGATGTAAGAACTCGAATCGGTTCGCGCGTAAACCTCACGTAGCGCTTCTGTAGGCACATTCAGGTCAATCTGTGCCAGAAACTCCGGGGTAAACATTTCCGCCATGGGTTGGCGGAAAATATAGTTATAGGATTCCAACCGATCCGGCAACGGGATGTTGGCTTGGCGGATGTAGCTTTGCAGTTTGCGCGTGGGCGAAATCTGGTTCAAACCCGGCAGGTGCGACACTGGTTCAATTAGCCCCTTGCGCAATAATTCGGGCAACTGATGATAGATTTCAAATATCTTCTGTTTGGCATATCGTGTGTTGCCGCCGAATAATTCGTCACCACCATCGCCAGCCAGCATGACCTTAAAGCCATCGTCTCGTGCCAGCTTGGCGCAGTAGTAAGTAGGCACCGCCGATTCATTGGCGAACGGCTCGTCATAATGTGCAGCGATGATGGGTATGGCTGCCAATACGTCATCCGGCGTCAAATAGTACTCGCGCATATCCAAGCCGAAATGTTTACCGGCAAGGCGAGCGTATTCCATTTCATCGAAGCCCTCAGCGGAAAAACCAATCGAATAGGTGCGTACCGGGGTATTTTGCGTTTTCGACAAAATGCCCGCAACAGTTGAACTATCCGTTCCGCCGGAAAGGAAGGCCGCGACATCTTCATCGCCGCGCGCGCGCGATATTCCCTTACGCAGAATTTGCTTGAATCGACCGGACATCGCGTCAAAATCGCTACGCGCCTTATCGCGATAATGCAAATGCCAATAAAAGTCGCGCGTGACCTGGCCATTTTCAAACAAGGCATATTGACCCGGTAGCAATTTTTCCACATCCTGAAAAATGGTGCGTGGCGCGGGGATGTTGTAAAAGTAGAAGTAATGAAATAGGCTTTGCAGATCGATATCTGTTTGCACGGCGGGGTGCGCCGCAACGTGGTCGGCGCGATTGGCGAAAACCAAACCATTTTGGCTAACGGAAAACGCCATGGCATGCACGCCTACACGATCGATCGCCAAAAGTGCGCGCTGTGCTTGAGTGTCGAGGATTGCCACCGCAAAAGTGCCATGGATGTGCGTTAGTGCATCAACCCCGAACTGCTTCCATAAACTCAAAATATGCATTGCCGGTTCGGCTGAGGAAGTTGCGGTATCCGAGAAATGAGGGCGACCTGATAGAGCAATGACCAATGCGCCATCCTGCGCAAGATTGTCGTTGTGATCACAGGCACTGGACCAGCCTGCACCGTGCAATTCAGGATTACCGCCGAGCCAGGAGTGCGTTTGCGCAGTGTGCAAGGTCGGATGTCCTAGACACCCAAAAAGAGTCCGCATATCGTCTTTCAATGGAAAACGGGTACAGCATTTGCTGCCAGTATCTTACCGGAAAAAGATGCTTACGCCTGTGGAATAAGCGAAGCTGGCATCACTCATATACGGCAACATGCCGCTGTGATGAGGGTGTGAGTCGGCGGTTGAGAGTTTTCCCTTCAATCGGATAGACAGTCATCAGGCTGGACATCAAAGCTAAGCGATAGCATTGAACCGGAATCGAGGCAGGATGTTCGCCAGTCAACCGGGCATGTGCCGGTCTGCGCGCACCTTATGAGGTGACAACGGAAACATCCAAAAACAATCGGCTTGGCGCGCCCTCTTTTGTTAGGCTACTCAGCGCAAAATCGACAGAACGGGTTGTCTTTCTTCCCTGTGATTCTCTTCTGTTCAGGAGGCGGTGTCTTCACCTCAGCGCTTTTTTCGGCACTCAGCTCGGGTTCTTTCAAGCTCGCCGGATCTTCTTGGCCGATTTGCTCGGCTTTGTTTTCTTTTTGGAGGTCGGGGTAAGGTTCCGGATGGGGTAACTTACCACCCAGCTCAAGATAACGACGTGCGAGCGCTTTGCTGTTTGGTAAATGCTTTAAGCCCTCAGTAATGTGTACCAGCGCCTCGGATTTTTTTCCAAGCTGAGCCAAGGTGTCGGCAAGATTGATGTAGGCAATACGTTCTCGGGGGTTAAGCTGAAGCGCCATTAAAAAAGCGTTAATTGCCGACGCAGTTTCTTTCATTAAAAGATAGCCAGTACCCATCGTGACATAAACATGGGATAAATAGGGCCAGTTTTGCGGCCTAAATTCTGGATGATCAATGACGTATTTTGAACCACTCATTGCGTATTCGGCCAGCTCTCGGCGTTTCTTCGCATTCGCCTCCTGAAAAGCCCGATTGCGTACCACTTCCCCCCAACAGTAATGGTGAAATGAAAATACGCCTTTGGCGATGTTGTTTTCCGGTAGATCCAGTAAAGAGCTACCCTGCAGCTGGACGTACCATATGCCCTTCCCTAAACTTGGATTATCATTATGCAGTTTTTGGTGGCGCAATATTAAGGCGCAAACGGGCTCCATGGCGGCGAGGTCATTGATGCCCACGGGTGGTTGACCATGTAGTTGGGCGCCAACGATGTCCAGCCGCGACTTTATTATCTGGTCACTAGCAACATCCTTGGCAAGGAGCACAGGAGAAATTACGCACAATGGAAAGATCAAGAATAGATGCAATTGCTTGCGAAAATTTCTAAGCATTTGAGACATTTGCATTTCTCCATGGATTAGGCCTAATTATGCTGAGATATACGGTGAGGAACAAGTCGCGTTGGTTTTGTTGATTGGACGGTTTAGTGTCGGCAAGGTTTAATAATCTGTCTCGCTATTGATTCCGGCCGACCCCGCACATGATCAACAAACTGTGCCGTGAGTGCAATGCGGATGGGGACTATCGGGGCATTGGCCTGACCTGAACCGCAGTGTAACCACTTACATTGCATATTGTTTCATAACCAACAGGCTTGTCAAACTGGATCCCCCAGTACGTATTGGTAAATGCAGGCAGATTAAACTCTGCGCCTAAGTCGAATCAAAAGAGCTCCTCAAAGAACACGGCTGTGCTCGTGTTGTTATAAAATACGCATCCCGGATGATTTTAAATGAATATGGTTCTCAATTGGTGTCGCCTGCGGGCACTTGGAATATCCTTGAAAGTTTTTAGAAGATGATGAGTTCAATCAAGCGAATGGTGGATCGTGCATGGTTTAATTTACGAAGCGCAAAAATATTCGATACCCCACCGATTGTCTGCAACGCCAATAGCTCTGTGGTTGTGGTCAGTCAACTGCATCATCCGGATTTGACGATGTACTTATTGGCCGCAAAGTCTTTTGCACGATTTGTGCGGCCGCGTCGGTTCGTGATTGTGGACGATGGTCTATTACCCGAAGATAGGAATATCTTAACGGCACACTTAGGCGCTGTAAGTTTTGTGGTGAGCAGCGAAGTCGAGCTGCATGCTTGTCCGGCAGGCGGTTGCTGGGAGCGAATTCTGACGTTGAGCCATGAGAACCAGCACCATTATGTAATACAGCTTGACGCAGATACGTTGACCGTCAGCGAGCCCACAGAAGTCCTGCAATGCCTAGCAGAAAATCGCACTTTTACGCTTGGGACAAGTACCGGCCGACAGGTCATTGGATTCATTGAGGCGAGTCGCTTCGCGCATGAAACGCCGCATGCGCATGTACAAAACCATGCTGAGCGCGCACTGGAGAAATTCCCGGGTCATGAACAATTAAAGTATGTGCGTGGTTGCGCTGGTTTTGCTGGTTTCGCGAGTGGTCAATTGCCGATGGAATGCATTACGCAATTTTCCAAAGAGATGAGCCAATTAATTGGTAACGAAAAGTGGCGCGAATGGGGGACAGAACAAGTGACGTCGAATTACATGGCGGCTAACGCGCCAAATGCACTGGTTTTGCCAGTAGAGCGGTATCCATTCTGGCGGCCGGATGTCGATATCGGGAAAGCAGCGCTTGTTCATTTTTTTGGAACATTCCGATTTTCCAAAGGGATGTACATTCGGCAGTCTGTACGCGTCATTCGGTCGCTGCTGGCGTGATGCCCATTTCGCAAGCCGAGCTGCCGATGCTTCTGAGTAATTGGGCCAAGCTAGGGTGTTAAGAGGACTCTGAATGCGCCACCAACAAGAACATTCTGAATTAGTGACCAAGATATTGGCGGGCGCCCGTTGGGCGACTGCCTTGCGCTTGGCTGCCCAGGTATTCAGTTGGCTCAGCACTATTATTGTGGTGCGCTTCATTAGCCCGGAAGACTATGGCTTAAATTCAATGCTGTCTTCGCCATTGGTCATTATGCTGCTGCTGAGCACCTTAGGGCTTGAGGCGGCGTTAGTGCAGGCTAAAAACATCAGTCCCGACGAATTGCAAAGTATTTTCGGTTGGCTGTTAATTCTGAATAGCATTTTATTTCTGGCCTATTATTTTGGCGGCGCATTGTTGGCGTCATATTTCAATGAGCCTCGGCTAGGCACCTTAGCCAAGGTGATGGCGGTGATCTTTCTGTTAGTGCCTTTTAGAGTGATCCCAAATGCATTGTTAGATCGCGATTTGGATTTTAAGCTACGCGCTCAACTAGAAATTACGGCGACAGTAATTGCTGCTGTCGTGACCTTGAGCATTGCGTACCTAGGGGGTGGGGTATGGGCTTTGGTGATAGGGGTGGTGGTTAGCAAACTTTTGTTGTCGATATTGCTCATGGTTTTCAAGCCCTGGTTTGTCATCCCAAGGTTTAATATAGCCGCCACAGCAAAAATATTATCTGTGGGCGGGATCGTCACGCTGAGTGGTTTGCTTATGTTGGTGAGTGACCAATTGGTGACTTTGGTGGCGGGCCCGATGCTGGGCGCGGCATTGCTGGGTATATATGGCATGAGCGCGGATTTTGCATCACTTCCACTCGCCAAGGGAATGCCAATTATTAACCAGACCATGCTACCGGCCTTTTCCAGGTTTCAAGGGCATCGGGATTCGGCTACATACTACCTAGAAAAAGTATTGGGCGTGATTTCACTGGCGTTCATTCCCATGTTGGTCGGCATGGCTTGTATCGCGGATACTCTGGTTTTGACCTTACTAGGAGAAAAATGGGCGCCCAGTATCTTGCCGTTGGCGGTTCTGACCCTAGGCATGCTCTTTAGGATGACCGCGCTCCAGCTCAAGACCGTTATGACTAGCATGGGGCGCGCAGATTTGCCGCTAAAAGCCAATGCGTTGCAATTCGCGCTGTTGTTGCCATTGACGATCTATACGATGCAATACGGAGTGGTTGGGCTTACTATTGCGTGGGTGATCACGGAGTTTCTGATTATGCTGGTCACTATTCAAATGAGTAAGACTGTTTTGGATACCGCATTTTCGCGCTTGCTCCAGTGCTACCGGCCAGCGTTGGTATCATCGGCCATCATGGCCTTAGCTGTTCTGGGCACCAAGGCGCTGCTTGGCAATCAGCATGGCTTGACAGTTTTACTGTTAGCAATCTTGATTGGCGCGCTGAGCTATTATTGGGCGACTCGAATGTTGTTCAATGTCGCATTTAGAACTGCCTTTGACGCAGTATTTGGCAATAGATTTAAGTTTTTTTCAGGCCGTACGAATGAATAGGCGGCTACTATTAACGAGCAGCTTCTGCACCTGTCGCCCCGCGAACTAAGTTCTCGATCCGTTTCCTAAAGCAATTTGTGTGATTCAGATTAATGGTTTCAATCTTTCCGTACGGCGACAGTATCATTTCCCACCTCTAAAAATTGATATCCATGGGAGTCAAGAAATTTCTTGCATTTGAAACGGGTCGGCGGTAGGAGGTGGCAATGTTCGTAGTTGATCAGATTTGGCCTCATTCCAGCGGCGAACGCTAATTTGATAATTTCGAAATCGTAGCCTTCGGTATCAATTTGAAGAAGGCTTACAGCATTAATTTTATGCTTTAAAAGGATATTTTCAAATTTTGTGCTTTGAACTGTGTACTTTTCAATGTCATTCTCCATCACGCCTTCCTTCAATAGATGCTCACGGGAAAAGCTCGCTAAGCCATGAAAACCATAAGGGACGTTTGCATTGCTTTTGACACGGAAAAGATTCTTATTACCGTCCTGACCAGAAATTGCTACATTTTCGAACTCTAGCTGGGATTGCCCAATATAGTTTTATTTTAATTTTTCGAAGATGTCTGGCAAAGGTTCTATTAACAAGCCCGCTAAACGGTATTCCAAGATCAACGCACGAATAGGATCATCAAGCACGCCGTCGTTAGCACCAACCTGGATGAAAAAGAAAGGTTCACTACGCGACAATTGTTCCTTCAGAAGAAAAGGCAACACAGGGAATGGGCGGTTCAATTCAGGTGCGAATCTCACGATATCAGCCCCGAACGACCTAAGCATTGATTTAACTGCCATCTTAATTGACATTTGTAATCATCCTTTAGAGCATATTTAAATGCGCAGTTAATTTTTTATATGGAACAACACGATCAATCAGTTGTCGAGAATAATTTCGCGGCCTGATGGCAGTGGCTTCCATTGCTTCCCTGCGGGCAAAATGCCGCTATAGATTTTTGCCTTGATTTCACGGCGGCTATGCCAGAATCGTAAACGCAATAAATCTCGAATAGTATAAAAAAATGGCCAACGGCGAAATAACGCAAAGGACAAATCCGCGACGTCCCCTTGCTTTGTAGAAGTAAAAGACACAAGGCTTTGCTCACTTACCCAAGCAATTTTTGGGTTAATAATAGCCGCAAAACGAATCGAATAAGGTAAGTGATCGTAGAGATCAATAGGTTTAAGAATAGGATACGCATACTGAAGGCGTTTACTTGCTGCGCTTTCAGTAATTAAGTAGGCATGAAGTGTTTGTGGGCCCTCTGATAATTGATAGCACGAAAAATCGCAGCCAACTTGCTTACCAGACCCCGTATCGTAATAGACCGGGCCTCTGTCATTGTGGCTATCACAATCAAAAAAACAATAATCAAAATTTGGGTGTTCAATGCCTTGCTTAAGCAACCGCACCGCTTTGCGGCTCAATCGAGCATCATCTTCAAGAATTAATGCTAATTGTTGCCTGCGGCTAGCGATCTTCTCATAAACATTAATGTGAGACATGTAGCATCCAATTGTGCCACGATGGAGATTTTTTGAAGCTTCGCAAGTTATAGATGAGACTTTTTGTTCTGATAGGGTTGCCCCATCTATTGCTTCAATAATCTCGTAATGAATACCCAATTCATCAAGATGCCTCTTTATTGCATTTCGACGTTCGACTACACGACCTAAACTGATAACATATACAGGTATTACTTGGATCATAGGCGCTCCAATATAGAATGAAAACGGAAGTAGGTGTGACAGTTGAAGAAGCGCAAGCGAAAGGTTCAGGTCTCTGAAGTTAAGAGTGCGAGCACCCAGTTTCGCTATGGGTCGTTATGAGCATCAGCGGATATACGCTTGATCTGAATTTGAATTGGGTTTTTGCAGTGTCTGATGAGTGGAGCCCTCTTCATACGCTGGGTTCTGGAAGGATGGTATACACCGCATCCAGTTGGTCAGCGGGAATTCTGAAATCAGCCGTAATTTTAACCTGTTGGATATCAAGTGCAAGAACGGAGCATTCTTCAATCATGTCACCTTTCATCAGCAGCTTCCTGGCCCAAGCCAACTTTTCCAGCCGTTTAGTTTTTCGGAGCCTTGAGAAGCCGACAAAACAAGTATCGCCAACAAAGCGCAAGCCGCGACACCAACCCCTTAGTCCGCCGTAGCCGCGCAAGCCAGAAAGTTGAATGGTCTCGACCACTTGCTTTGTTTTCGCGTCGGCAATCACCACCGCACCATCGACGGTGGTAAAAAAAACCTGGTCTTGATGCACGATCCCATCGTGAATACTGATGGGTTTTTTGGCCCCGCTGACATCGATGTGCTGCGTCACATCGCTGAGCATGACCGCATCCTCTTGGGTGCAGCGCGTTACCCAGGGCTCGTTATCCAACCAGAAAACGAAATTTGGGTGGCTGTCGTGCGGTCTTGTTGAATGCAACTTGCGGTAGTCCGTTTCTTGAGAAAAGCGGCGCCAGAGCGGTTTTCCCTCGGCCTCTATGCGCCGGATGATTGAACCATCGGCTTTGTTTAAGACAACCACCATATCCAAACCAGTGGAGGTGACATAGAGCTCGTCTCCGCGCACCGCCACCGAATGAATATTATGGAAACAAGGGTGGGAGTAGGTTTTGAGCAGTTCCAGCATCGGGTAGTGATAGAGCCTGACTTCCGTATCCGTGGTCAACCAGAGATGGTCGCCCTCAATGTCACCGATGGTAAATTCGAGATTGGGGTGGATATCCGGAAAATTTTGGTTGCCTTCATTGACCGCCAATAATTCCTCGATGGCACCGTTATTGGTATTCAAGCGCAGCAATTTGGCGCAACCATAATATTTGCCTTCGCCCAATTCAAAGCCATTTTCCCGCAATACGCCGCCGGTGATTAGTAAGTGATGGTTCATATTTTAACTTTTCATTTATTCAAAGTAGGGTCTGATGAAACAAGCTGGCCGTCCATTCGCTGACTTGGTTGCGCCAAACGACACTGGAAAATGTGTGGTTGGCGGCATCCAAGGTTTTGCTGGTGATGGTCGGAGCCGCGCAGGATTTTCTCCATCGCGCATCTTGCCGCAACAACGCCATGAATTCTTGGGCGACCAGGTCATTACCGCTTAAAATGAATAAGGCTTTACCCCGAAATGCTTGCAAGCCTTGCAGCATACGCTGGGTGTAGCCCTGGCTGCCATGGCGCGGATCGGTTGGCGCACATGCTTCTGGCGCGGTGCGATGTGTGGCGCTCGTCAGGTCTTGTGCCGATTCGCGTAGTTTCAGTTTCCCCGTGAGTAGTTTACTCCAGAAAGAAAGCTGCATTAGTCGCGACAAATAATAGTGCTTGAGTCGCACTCTTGCTGCGCCTGCGGGGCTATGTGCCCAGGGATTAAGTAATATCAAGCCACTAACCCGTGCATCGGTATGGCCATAATATAACGCAGCCGAGGCTGCATCGCACAGCCCCCACAGCGCGATGCGACGAACGCCTGGGACTTGTTGCAGGAGCGTATCGATGGCGGCGCGAATGTCCGCATCGACATTTTCAAAGTTACGCATTTCGCCTTCGCTATCCCCCATGCCACGATAATCAAAACGGATCGAGGCTATGCCATTTTTAGCTAAATGGCGTGCGAGTAATGTGAATTGCCGATGGCTGCCAGCCCGATACTGCGGGCCACCAACAATAATCACTACGCCGGTTTCATTCGGCTCATTGGGATGTGCGACGATGCCAATAAGCCGACTGTCTTCGCAGTCGAAAACAATAGGATCCTCATGCCAGTCATGTGAATTCATGGGTACATGGCTTTCAATGTCGCCTCAATCAATGTTGGGCATTCCGTGATTTCTTGCGTCATCCAGAAGGGTTCACCGGTTACGGTGCGCGTGTGAATTTCGGTGCCTGCCGCACGCCAGGCTTCGACGACGCGCCGACCGGCGGGCGCGATGTCATTGCTTTCCGTGGCGCCGACTTCCAGCCAATCGACAGGGCAGGGTGGGCGCAACTCTGCGAGCTTGAGCGTCGTTAGGCTGCGCGCCAGGGCCGGGGCAAGCATATTACCGCCCACTTCTACGGATTCGCCAGCTTCCAGCTGCGCGCGCAGGGTTTTGGTGCCACTTTGCGCTTGGCCTTCGCTCAACATTTCGCTGGCTAATTTAATACGTAGAAATTGGGTGAGAAACTGCTCGCCGTTGCTGATGGGTTGCCATAGCAATAGGCGCGTAATCCCAGATAAATTTTGGGCTGCTTGCACGGCTAGGCTTGCACCAAGGCGCAGGCCCCAGAGCGTGATGTTTTCGGATACTTTGTCGACAAGCCAGGTGTGCGCTAACCGTGCATCATCTTGCCAAGCGTCCCAAGAGGCATCGCTAAAATCTCCCGCGCTATCGCCACAGCCGGTTAAGTCTACTTGCAATACGGCATAGCCCGCGCGGGCGAATGCGCGCGCCTGCAGTGCCGCCATGCGGCGCGATTTGTGCATTTCTTCGGCAAATGGGTGGAAGTAAAGAATGCCTTCGTGGGGTTCGATGTCCGCCGGGGCATGGTAAAGGCAAAATAGTTGGCCATGCTTGCCTTCCAGAAAGAAAGGCTCGGTATGGATTGCCGCTTCGACCATATTAGCCGAGCTTCTGTTCGACGAAAGTCGTCAGGGTGCCCAGAGTTTCGAACGTATCGGCGCTGATTTCATCGTCTTCGACGGTGAAACCAAATTGTTCCTCAAGGCTGGTGAGAATGCTTACAACCGCCATGGAGTCGATTTCGGGGATTGCGCCAAGTAGCGGTGAATATTCGGTCAGCGCATCGGCACGAGATCCCAATTGTAGTGCCTGGGCTAAAACATTTTTCACATCGGTAAGCGTAGACATAGTTTGATGAGACCAAAAAGAGTGCGATAATCTATAAAAACAATAGTTTAAGCTACGTGTGGCAATATTGCCACTGTTCCCTGTCCAATAAAGTTCGATGCATAAAACTGATTTCCATCCCTTGGCTGCCAATGGTGCCGATTACCCGCGTGCGGTAGTTTCTTTACTTGCACAGCCGACATGGCGCGCGTGGCGCGGGCCTACAAGCGGAGCGCCCTCCTCTGTATTTATCGGTCAGGGCGAATCGTTCACGCATAGCCGCTACGCGCTTGGCGAGGCAATGCGGCGGGCTGGTGTGGGAGCGGGTGGGGTCGTGTTGCTACCATCGTTTCATTGTCGAGCGATTGTTGAGCCGGTTTTGTTTTTGGGCGGTGAGCCTCAGTTTTATGCCGTGACATCGGAGTTGCGGCCGGATTATGCGGCGCTACTGAAATTATTGCAGGGCGAAGTCAAACCAATAGCGATGGTCTTAACGCATTATTTTGGTTTTTCCAATGGGGCAAAAGAGGCGCATCGATTTTGCGAAGAGCATGGCATCGTATTGATCGAGGATTGCGCGCATGCGCTGTACGGTGGGGATGATGGCCACTTGTTTGGGAGCGTGGGCAGCTATGCGGTGGCGAGTTTGTGGAAGTTTTTGCCGGTGCGCGATGGCGCGGTGTTGCTGGACAATAGCGGACGGCAGCAACCTAGAGTAGCGGAAACGCGCACGGTAGCGGCAGAATTGAAAGCGGCTGTGGGCTTAATCGAACGTGGCATTCGTCAACGAGATATCCCGGGTGCATTGCCCAGCTTGGACGTAAAAGCGTTGACTGCCGAAGCGCATCGCATTGCAGACTGCGGCTGCTCATTGATGGCTGAAAACGGATTGAAAGAATTTAATCCGGCACATGCAAATTTATCGGCCTGGAAAGTATCCCAACGACTGGCCGCCACGGCCGCGCATGGCCGCGTGGCGCAACGGCGACGTGCGCATTACCGGCGTTGGTTGGATGCGGTTCATGAATTGCCGGGCGTTCAGCCGCTGTTTCCAATGCTGCCCGAACAGGTTGTGCCTTATGCGTTTCCATTATTGGTTGACACAGAAGGGCTGGTTTTTCATGTGCTCAAGCTAGCGGGGTTGTCGATGTGGCGTTGGGAAGATATGGCCGTGACGGATTGCCCCATTGCGCGCGACTACCGCTTGCGCCTCTTGCAACTACCTTGTCATCAGGAGTTGAATGAGCAGCAAATGGCTTGGATGATTAATGCAGTACAAAAATTAGTGTCGGCGGTGCTCTCATGAGTTGGCAGATTGAGCGGCTTGATCGGAGTCTCGGCGAATGGCGCGCAGATTGGGATGCGCTGAATCAGCGTTTATACAAAGGCCACCCATTTCGCGATAGCCGCTTTGTCGAACCACTGTTGCAGCATTTCGGTCAGGGTTGCGAGCATTTGTGTATTCATCGGACCGAGGGTCGTATTGATGGCATGTTGATATTTTGTGCGCGCGGCTTTGGTATCTGGCGCCAGTTTGTACCCGATCAGGCGCAGGCGGCGCCGGCCTTACTTGAAAATGCCGCGCTACTTAAAACACTGTTTGCTGCACTTTCTCCCTTTGCTTGGATGATCGAGTTACTGTGCCAGGATCCGCAGTTTGTCCCTCGGACCTTGATCGAAGAGGATGAGACGACGCGAGTGTTACAGCATGCTCTTACGATGAATATTGATCTTAAGGGTGAATTCGCGAGTTATTGGAGTGAGCGCCCGAAGAAGCTTGTTCAGAATATGCGCCGCTATGGCCGTCGTGTAGTGGAGGCGTTCGGTACTCCGCAGACACGGGTAATCAAAACGCCAGAAGCCATGCGCGACGCGGTTGCACGTTATGGTGAGCTCGAAAGCGCAGGCTGGAAAGGTGGCGTAGGAACCGCGATCCATATCGATAACCCGCAAGGTGCTTTTTATGCGGAATTGATGCTGCGCTTCGCTGAAACAGAGCGTGCCGAGGTCGTGGAGTATTGGTTAAACGATAAGCTGGCTGCATCGCGTTTGGTCGTACACGGTGGGGGGTTGGTGGTTATGCTCAAAACCGCGTATGACGAAAGCCTTGCCAAGTTCGCGCCGGGGCGTTTATTGCTGGAGCATTTTTTAGCGCGCGCGTTTGCGGAGAAGCGTAGCGAGTTTGTAGAGTTTTATACCGATGCAACGCCGGATCAATTGGCTTGGGCAACCGGTCAACGCTATATCCAGCATGCGATGTTTTTTCGGTCGCCATTTTTTTCAACGTTATACGATACCGCTTACCGGGTGAAACAAAAGCTTTTTACGCGAGGCAGTCAGCTTGCGGATGAAGATAATCTCAATATTCACTACTGTGAGCGAATTGATGCCTTGCCCAAGGATAACGAGCGACTGTTTCAAGCCGGCGAAGAGACAAGCTTCGACCTTTCATCTGATTGGTTTCCACTGCTCGAGCCCGTCGTTTCAAAAGCGAATGCTCGCGTAGTGTATGTGGGGTTGGAAAGCAATCAGGAGATGTTGGCAGTGCTGCCGCTGCTACGGCGAACCGGGCTACTGGTTAAACAAACCAGCGGCCTAAGTAATTTTTACACTTCGCTGTATCGGCCGCTTTTATCGCCTGCGGTAACGATCGAACAAATGGCTACGCTGCTACGTCAGATGTCATCAGAAATGCCTACGGATGTATGGCGTTTTGACGCGATGGATGTGGATCATCCTTCTTATGCGCTCTTGGAATCCGCGTTGCAGCAGACGGGTTTTCGGACGTATCGATTTTTCGGGTTCGGTAACTGGTACCTCCCGGTAGAGAACCGAACATTCGATGAATATTTTCAGGGACTATCGTCACAGTTGCGTAATACCGT
>JAHECG010000098.1 GCA_024641855.1 Betaproteobacteria bacterium
TCATCGAATGTGACTTGCATGCGATCCGCGCCTGAACCCAGACTGATATGAAAACCCTCTACACCCTAGTCCAATCCCCCTTCGCCGCCCATTTCAACGACTTGTTTCAGGAGCTGGACATAGAGGCTGTGCGTTTCGATTCCGCTCGCAACCTGCACCGCGCGCTGCAAAAGCAAGCACCGGATTTTTTCGTGGGAGAGTTCGTCTATGGCTGGGGCAACGATTATGCGGGGGCCACGGTTTCGAATCTGGATGTCACTCTGCGCACGCTGCAAGCCGTAGCGCCGCAGGCGAAGATCATCGTGGTTATGCAAGCCAACGAGGCCGCGCATATCGATAAACTACTGGCGTTGTTTCATGTACACGCCGTGTTGAAACTTCCGATCATTCAGGAACAGATGCGTGCTACGTTGAAAAATTTGGTTTAACAGTGCCGATGTCAAATATAGCTTTGTCGCCTCCCCACCCGCATTCAAGCTAAAGCAGGTACCCCTTCGTAGCGCACCCGATTGCGCCCCGCTTCCTTTGCTTGATAGAGCTGCTTGTCGGCACTGGAGATCAGTTCTTCTAGGCTGATATGGTGCGAATTGCGCTGTGCTACACCCAGACTTGCGGTCAGGTTAATTGCAACACCGGCGTGTTGCGGGCGGATTGCGGCGATTGCGCCGCGCAGCCTTTCCGCCAGGGCGGCGGCTTCGCGAATATCCGTTTCCGGCAGCAGCACGATGAACTCTTCGCCACCCCAGCGGGCGGCGACATCCTGTTCCCGTATAGCGCCCATCAAGGCTTTGACGACGGCCTGCAACACTTCATCGCCATAGGCATGACCGTAGGTATCGTTAAGGCGTTTGAACTGGTCGATATCGAGCAGGATGAGGGAGAGATTGCGATTGTTGCGCTGACTCACATGCCAAAGGTGCGTAGTTTGATCATGGAAAGCACGGCGGTTATTAATACCAGTGAGCGGGTCGAGTGTGGCCAGTTGCTCTGCGCGCTGTTTGTCAGCCAAGCCTACGCGGAATTGGTAGGTGAGCGCCAGCGCCAGCAGAGTCGCATCCAATAGCATGCCGATTTCGACGGCGTTAAAGCTTACGGCGTTGACGGGGATGACGCCCCAAACCGTTAATGTTGTAGTCATTGCGCCGAGAATAGTGGCGATGGCCGCAAGCAAAAAATACGTTGCGGACTTTTGCCCCGAGCGCACCGCAACAACACCCAGCCCAAGCATGAAACAGACAAAAAGCATCGCGAAGGTAAATGCGATCAGCAGCGAGTACAACTGACTATCGAACAGCACGGCCAGCGCTTGCAATCCTACCGTTACTCCAAGAAAGACAACCACCGCACGGTGCAAGCGCGGAAAAAATGTGCGCGTATCCAGAAAGGTCAGGGCAAAAATCAGACCACTGGTGCCAAAGAGCACCATGGAAAGAGGATTGGACCACTGCGCCCAAATCGGATGATCAGGCCAGAGCCATTCGGAGCCATGCCCTGTATAGGACATGTTCATCAGCAGGAACGTACCAAGATATAGCGAGTAGAGAATGTAACGCGGCGCTCTCAGGCCCGCATACAACATGACGTTATATGCCAGCAGGGCAAAAACGAAACCGTACAAAAAGCCGTAACGATAATGCCCCCTTTTTTCTATGATATGCGCTTGCACCGGCGACCTGAGATAAATCGGTAATGCCATAGGGTCGGGCGTTTCCACGCGTAGGAAGACATCGCTAACCCCGGGCGCAAAAGTCGCAGCTACTTCGAAAAAACGGCTATCGATCGGACGGTTTGAAAATGGCTTGCGATCGCCAAGTTGATAGGCGTCCACCGTCTTGCCCTGGTGCAGGATATGAATGTCGAGTTGATCGAGCCATGCGGTTTCGATGGATAAGCGCCGTTGCACCGGTTGGGTTGTTGCGTTATCGACGCTGAAATGAACCCAGACCGGTTTGGCGCCAATGCCAAAATTCAGAATATCGCGCTTGCTATCCGAAAATTGCCCGCTGTCGTAGGCGGCGATGGCCTGCGCCAGAGTGAGTCGGCCCGCGTCCTCTTTGAAATAATTGGTGTAGCGCCCAAGGGCGTGGTCGGGGACGTTGATAACGGAGACGGGGCTGGCCGCCGCTGCCGATTGCCCTAGCAGCAAGGCATACAACGCAACCCACCACAAAAAGAATTTACGCTTCATCAATCAACCTGCGGACCTTTCACGCGTCCGGAAAAAGTAGACACTTCGAGCCATGTTTGTACTCAGTTAAGTGACACATTACACTAGCGGCGTAATATTTTCCTCGCGAATCTTAGGTCGAAATTTAATAGGGTCAAATTTAATAGGCTCAGAGTCGAATAAATTTACAAGGGGAGGAACGATATGTCTAAAGATACGCATAATGTAAATACCCAAACCAACCACCGCTTATATACCTGGGGCGCGCTTGCGGCGATTAGCATCATCTTTGCCGGATTTGCCCGGACTTATTTTCTCAAAGCCAGCTTTGGCGCACCGGCGCTCACCACCTTGGTTCATGCGCATGGCGCGGCGATGACCTTATGGTTTTTGTTTTTCTTGTTTCAGGTGCGCTTGATTGCGATGCGCCGCGTGGACCTGCATCGCAGCGCTGGTGTATTCGGCGCGGTGATCGCCTTGGCCGTTTTGATCTTGGGTACGATGACCGCCATTACCGCGGCCAAACTCGGCCATACACCGGGACCACCACCGCTGATTTTTCTGGTCATCCCCTTGGGCGATATCTTGCTATTCGCGCTGTTGGTTAGCGCCGGTTTGTATTTCCGTCGCCGCAGCGAGTTTCATCGCCGTCTCATGTTGCTATCTTGTGTGGGCATGGTCAGCGCAGCCATGGCGCGCATTCCGCTCGGCTTTATCGAAGCCGGCGGCCCGCCAACCTTCTTTGCACTGACGGATTTATTAGTACTCTCTTGTGTCGCGTATGACACGATCAAACACCGCCGACTACACCCGGCATTTGGTTGGGGCGTGCTGTTGATCGTGTCGTCTCAAGTGTTGCGCTTACTCGTATCCGGCACAGCCGCTTGGCTACAGATTGCTACCTGGCTGGTGCAATAATTCGAGATGGCGCAAATCACCCTCAACGGTAGTTGCCTGTGCGGCGCCGTTCACTATGAAGTGACGGGCGAGCCGCAGGCTTTTTATCATTGCCATTGTTCACGTTGCCGCAAGTCTTCGGGCACGGGGCATGCAACGAACCTGCGCGTCGCAAACGGCAAACTGGTCTTCACCCAAGGCGAGTCTTTGGTGAAGCAATACAAGGTGCCGGTGGCCGAATCTTTTGCCCGGCAGTTTTGCAGCGAATGCGGCAGCGTTGTTGCGCGCTTCGTGCCGCAAAGAAATGCGGTGACCATTCCCGCTGGTTCGCTGGACAGCGCGCTTGCGATCAAACCGCAAGCACGAATCTATTGGGATTCACGTGTGGCATGGTCTTGCGATGGCGACGATCTGCCGCGCTTTGCTGAGCACCTGGCGTAAGCACCACGCGAAATGAATCGCGCTAGCGTTAAATTTATTCTGCGCTAAACAAGCCTGCGCCGAGCACTACTGAGCGCAGCCAAGCCAGCACCCAAGAGCAACAGCGTTCCTGGCTCGGGCACCCCTGTGGTATCCGCAATGGTATGGTCGTGCGCCGGCAGATTGTTCACGGAAAGGTAGGTGGTGTCGCTACCGTAAACACCACCGATATTGAAACCATTGCCGGCGCCGATGGCGGTGCGTCCGCGAAAATCGGGCAATGCGAATGTGGTTCTGCCATCGCCGCCGTAGAGCGTACCGATCAATGCGAACAAGGCCTGATTTTGCGCGATCGGCAGCAACTGCCCGTTCGCCAAGGTCCAACCACTGGGGATGTATCCGCCAGCAAATTCCACGATTTGCCCTAACACGGGGATATCGGTATTAAACCCAGCACCACTGTCTCTACCGGGAAAGATTCCTTGCAGCGCGATCAAATAATTGAGCGCCAATGATGGCTGATCATTATTGATTGGCTGCGATCCACCGGTGCTGCCGGTCACACCGCCGCCCGGCTCAGTGTGGGTATGTGCGGGCATTTGGGCCAACGTTAAGGTGTTGGTCTCTGTGCCGAACAGGGTGCCGAGCGCGTGCGTTGCATCGACACCCACTGACAAGCGGCCACGCAAATCAGGCAAGGCGAAGTTGGTGGAGCCATTGCCGCCATAAGTGGTACCAAGGATCGAGAACAGGGCTGTGTATTGGCTGATCTGTAGTAACTGCCCGTTGGCTTCGAGCCAACCACCTGGCGTGAAGTTACCGGCAAAAGTTGCAACCTGCCCGATGAAAGCCGCGCTGCTGCCGCCACCGCCCGGTGAAGGAAACACGCCATCCACGGCAATCAGTCTTGTCAGTGGTAACGAAGGCTGCAAATTGCTGAAGGCTTGGCCACTGCCGGTATCGCCTGTGACACCACCACCGGAAAGTGTGTGGTCGTGAGACGGTAGATTAGCGATGTTCAGTGTGGTGGTGGCGGCGCCGGTCGCTACACCTAGATTTTGTGTGGTGAGTCCAGGGCCCGTACCGCTGCCGATAACCGCTGTACCGGCAAGATTGGGCAGTGCAAAAGTGGTCGTGCCGTTGCCGCCGTAGTTGGTACCAAGCAGACTAAACAGCGCCGTGTTCTGGCTGATCGGCAACAATTGACCTTGTGCATTCGCACTCTGAGCGGGTGCGAAATTGCCTGCGAACTGATACACAAAACCGAGGGTGTCACCATAAGCACCGCCACCAGCATCGCGACTGGGGTAAAGGCCTGTCAATGGAATCGCTTCCGTAATCGCCAACGATGGCTGAAAATTGTCAAACGGTTGCCCTAGGCCGGTCATGCCAACCGTGGTCGCAAAAGAAGCCGTTGATGCTGCCAGCAATATGCTGCCAGCGATAAGATGTTTTTTCATGTGAATGACCTCCCTGCTGATTGTGTTTCGGTTGGCAGCCCTCGAATTTCCAACCCCTTAATAATCGATATCTCTATCTTTTTATGAGCAAAAAACACGCCAATTTGTAAAGTTAGAAAGCAAGATGTTGTTTTTATGGGGACTTACAGATAGACATCAATAATCAACGTAATGGATTTGCGCAAAAGTGTAAAATCTTTCGACACATTTCTCAAAAAATCCGGTTAGCGTCAATTAATGTTGCCGCATACTTGGCATACTACTAAAAACAACACGAAGTCACTCGACGCAACACGTAATGCGATCAATTGTTTTACCTAGCCATCGTGCGATGGCGAGCATGCAGTTTAAGAACTTCACTCAACACTAAAGGGGCCATTATGTCGATCATTTTCCGCAACTTCTTTTCTCAAACATTGCATATTGCATGCATCATGGGTTTATTCGTCAGCGTTGCAGCCTTTGCGGATACCGCACCGGCGAGCGGTTCCGATGCCGCGATTTATGCAACCAATACGTCCTTAGCTGCCAACCTGAAAAATCTCTCTGGCAAACGCGTCACGATTTATCTCAAAACGGGAACTTCCCTGACTGGCACCCTCAAATCTGTTGGCGATCATCTGGTGCATTTAGAAAAATTGGATAACAAGGATTTCTTCGATTCACTGATCTTGATGGAGCAGATTGCCGCGATTGATACTCGCGTTCGCAGCCGGTAGGGAATAGAAAAACTCGGGTAGCGCAGAGAACAGGCACGCGCAAATCGTTCCGCAGGTGATAACGCTGCCGCAAGTCTTTTGACATGAAGCGTGCGATGCAGGTCTGCTGATACGATAATCCGATGTCGATTGCGCGCCCTTATTCCTTCAGGTTGCGAAACGATAGCTTTGGTGCGATGCCAAATAATCCCTGGAGTTGTCTCTTACTCATGTAGGAGATTGCACTTTTCACGAGCCGTAATCGGCGCATCAGATTGGGGGTCGGCTTCCGTGCGGCATCCAGACTGGGAGCAAAATACACCGCGTTAACGGTGCCGATTCCTTCGCATTGCTCTGTGATGGACGTACCGCCAGATAGCGCATTGCCCTGAGCTTCCACGAAGGCTTCGCTCAACAAAACATATTCGTCCAGCGGCACGCTGTTTTTCAACAGGCGGTGCGCAATAATCACCGGCGTGCCGGAAATTTCCTCGAACTGCCGTACGCGCTTCACCACGATGCCACCGAAATCCATGACAACTTTGATATTCAAGTGCACGACCTCAGTGCAGGCGCCGCAATTACACAGCGCATCGACGCCAATCTCTTGTTTGCGCGCGCTGAAGGCCTGAAAGAATCCGTTGACTTGGCGCAGGGCGCTCTCCATCACCGCTTGCGGATTTTCGTCCGTCAACGCATAAAACAACGCGGCATCGCCCTCGAGCTTATTCAGGATGAGGGGGTGTTCGGTGTGTTCGATGAGGCTATCCAGCAACTCAGTGATCACACTCTCCGCATGCACCAGCGCCATGCCATGCAATTTGATGAAGCGGGTGTAGCCGCTAATATCCGCCAACACGATGACCGCATTTTGCATTTGCATTGCTCATAGCCCCTTGGCAGCGTTTCCATTGGAAAACGGCGCAACAGGGTAGTCTGCGCTACCCCGGCGATTAATGCTGCTCCATAGTATACTGCGTCAGTCTGCCCGGAGGCTTTCCGCGTAAAACCTATCTCTATAAAAATCACATGACGCGATATCTTGCTGTTCTTTTATTTGGCGCATTACTAAACACAAACGTCGTTGCGGCCGAACTTAAAGCGGGCGTTTCTGCCCCCGAATTCAAGCTACTGGATTTGAGCGGAAAAACGCACACCTTGGGCGAGCTACGCGAGAAAGGCCCGGTGCTGCTGTTTTTCTGGTCGACCGAATGCGGCTTTTGTCGCGTGATGGCACCGAAGATGCAAAAGCTGTATGCCGAGCGCGCTGCATCCGGTTTAACCATCGCTGGCATCGATATCGATTTCAATATGCGCGAGCAAGTCGAAACCTTCGTACGTGAGCACAAACTGACCTATCTGATCCTGCATGGCAGCTTGGATAATGCCGATGCAATCGAGGCCTACGGCGTGCCGGGTACACCGACACTGGTGCTGGTGGGGCGCGATGGCCGCATTGTCTATTACGGCCACAGCCTGGCAGAAGCGACCCAACACATCCCTTAAGCCCCTGTTTTGTAAGAAACCCTACAATCCAAGCCCACCCATCTGAGTAGTTGCACCCTGCTCCTTGAAGCATTAGCCTATTGCACTACTTAAGGAGCCCCTATGTCCGATCTCTCACTAGCCAGCCAAGATCCAAAGCGGATCATGCATTCGATCATCCAGCGCATCGCCACTGGACCAGAGTTATCGAAAAACATTTCGCGCGAAGAAGCCTACCTCGGCATGAAGGCGATCCTGGATGGCCAGATCGATCCGATCCAGGTCGGTATCTTTTTTATTGCGCTGCGCATGAAGCGCGAAACATCGGAAGAAAACCAAGGCGTGCTGGATGCCGTGCTGGCAGCCACGTTGCGCGTGACCGCCGAGGTCGATGATGTGGTCGATATCGCCGATCCTTACGATGGCTATAACCGCTGCCTGCCCGCCGCGCCTTTTCTTGGGCCGCTGTTGGCCGAACTCGGCGTGCCCGCCGTGTGCCATGCGCTGGAAGCCGTCGGCCCGAAATATGGCGTGACCGCACGCCACGTGCTGCGCGCCGCTGGCGTGAATGTCGATCTCGATCCTGCATCCGCCGCAAAGCGTTTATCCGACCCGGCACTAGGCTGGACTTATATCGATCAAGCGCAATTCTGTCCCAAGCTGCATGATCTGGTGGGGACGCGCGCGCGCATGATCAAGCGTCAAGTCCTCACCACGGTAGAAGTCTTGGCCAAGCCCATCGTCGGCCGCAAACGCACGCACTTCGTTACCGGCTATGTGCATAAGCCCTACCCACCGGTGTATGCCATGCTCGCACGCACCGCCGACTTTGATTCGGCTTTGATTATCCGTGGCGTTGAAGGCGGTGTAATCCCATCACTACGCCAAGCAGGCAAGGCCTTCGCCTATCACGATAAAGGCGCTGAAGCGGAACGCGACATCAATCCACAAGATTTAAACATCGTGCAGGAAGTGCGCGCTGTGCCGCTACCTGGTGGCCTGCCTACCAAAGGCGCGGAAGATGAAGTAGCAATGGCGGTGGACATTCCGGCCACCGCCAAGGCCGCAGCCGAAGCTGGCCTCGCCGCACTCGGTGGCGCAAAAGGCGCGACCTACGATTCGCTGTTATTGAGCGCATCGCTAATCCTGCACCACTTGGGTCGGGCTAAATCGATGGCCGAGGCTAGCGAAAAAGTGCGCGCTGCACTCGACTCCGGCCGCGCTGCGGCACGCGTGAAATAATGCGCATCGCCGTTGCCGCCGAGGACGAACTCAAGACCGGTCAAATGAAACGCGTGAGCATTGACGGCAAGCGCCTGCTGCTCGTCAACGCTGAGGGGCAATACTATTGCGTGGATGAAATGTGCAGCCACGAAGAATTTTCGCTGTACTTCGGCTGCATTCAGGGCAAGCGCATCAAATGTTCATTGCACGGCAGCTACTTCAATCTGGAAAACGGCCAACCGCTGAACGATCCAGCGGATTGTCCGTTGCAAACCTATTCGGTGTGTGTCGCGGATGCCCAAGTCTGGGTAGAAACCACCACTTAACTCCCTGCGTCAGGCACAAATTTCAGCACGTTGCCGTTGATGCAGTAACGCTTGTGGGTCGGCGGTGGACCGTCGTCGAAGACGTGGCCGAGGTGTATGCCGGAGCTGGCGCTGCGCACTTCGACACGCTTCATGCCAAACGCGCCATCTTCATGCAGGCTGATGGCACCCTCAACCGGCGTAAAAAAACTTGGCCAGCCGGTGCCGCTTTCAAATTTGGTATTGCTGCGAAATAAAGCTGCGCCGGTGATCGGATCGACAAAAGTACCAGGGCGTTTTTCATCCAGATTCGATCCGGTGAAAGCGCGCTCAGTGCCTTGCTCGAAAGCGATCTTTTGTTGCTGCGGTGTCAGCAACTGAAAACCCAACCACTTCCAGAAAGCGTCTTTACCGCTGTAACCGGTATAGCGCGAGACTTCTTTTCCTTTCTCGAACAACACCATGGTGGGCGTGGCGAACAAGGGTTTTTCCAGTTTCCAACCGGTCGGCGCGTTGGGGTTGAGCGTGCTCTTGATGGCGACGGGAGATTGCCAGTGATCGAGCACTTCGGCTTTGAATTGTTTGCAGAAGGCGCAGTCTTCCGCTTCAAACACCAC
>JAHECG010000169.1 GCA_024641855.1 Betaproteobacteria bacterium
CAACAGCGCTGCATGCGGCATACCCCAATTGCATCGTGATGAGCGCGCGCAGCAAGGACGATGTGACGAAGTTGCGCCAAACCATCCTCGAATTTTTCCAGCGTGATCTGGTTGAAGCCGAGCTGTTTCTACCCTGGTCGGCACAGCAATTACGCGGTGAAATATTTTCCCGTTGTGAAGTCCTGGGTGAGCGTGCCGACGAGGCGGGTGCGTTCTTCAGCGTTCGTAGCGAGCAGGCGGTATTGGATAGCCTGCGTGAACAGCTTGGCCAAGTAGGATAGAACATCTTACAGGGCTGGTTTTTCAGGGTTTTAGCCGGCTGGCGCCTGGCGCCAACATTGACCAAATAGGGCAAAATACGGTACTTTAAGCGTTTTCACGCGGAGTTTGGCATGAGTAAAACCGCGAAAGTACCGGCATTCGAAGATGCCTTGGCGGAATTGGAGAAAATCGTCGCCAATATGGAATCCGGGCAGTTGCCGCTGGAAGAGTCCTTGGTGGCTTATAAGCGCGGCACCGAACTGCTTAAATTGTGTCAGCAGAAAATCCAGGATGCGGAGCAGCAGGTGCGCATCTTGACCGAAGCGAATCAACTCGAAAATTTCCCTAGTGATAAATCCGTCTGATTTTCAGGCCTGGCTTGGTACTGTGCAAAGCCGCATGGAGGATGTGTTGGCGCGCACGCTGCCCGCAGCCGAGATCGCGCCGCAGCGCTTGCATGCGGCCATGCGTTATGCGGCCTTGGGCGGTGGTAAGCGCATTCGGCCGCTGCTGACATTTGCGGCTGGCCAAGTGGCGGGTGCGCATGAGGATCGTTTGGAAATTGCGGCAGCGGCGGTGGAGATGATCCACGCCTATTCGCTGGTGCATGATGATTTGCCGTGTATGGATGACGATGTGCTGCGGCGCGGCAAACCGACGGTGCATGTGGAGTTCGATGAAGCGACCGCGCTGTTAGTTGGGGATGGTCTGCAAAGCTTGGCGTTTCAATTGCTGGCGCAGTATCCGCTAGCGCAGGACGCGCATAAACAATTAGAGATGGTGACCTTGCTGGCGGTGGCTTCTGGCTCGCGCGGCATGGCGGGTGGTCAAGCCATCGATTTGGCCTCCGTGGGCAAAACGCTGACTTTGCCTGAATTAGAACTGATGCACATTCATAAAACCGGCGCGTTGATTCGTGCGGCTGTCATGCTTGGGGCCCTATGTGGGCAACTCAGTGACACAAAAATGGCAAAGCTCGATCATTTTGCCAAATGCATTGGCCTGGCGTTCCAAGTGGTGGATGATGTGTTGGATGCAGAAGCCAGCACAGCAACGCTAGGCAAGACGGCGGGCAAAGATGCCGAGCAAAACAAGCCCACTTACGTTAGCGTTTTGGGCGTGACGGATGCAAAAAATTTAGCCGAGACCTTACGCCAAGATGCGCAAGATGCATTAGAAGGCTTCGGCAATAAGGCGCAGCGCTTGCGGGCGTTAGCCGATTTCATTGTGTTGCGCTCCTTTTAAAGCGGCGGTTCCATGGCAGATTCCTTACTCGAAACCATTAACGATCCGCATCAATTGCGGAAACTTCCACGCAGAGACTTGCCCAAGTTGGCGCAGGAGTTGCGCGCGTTTTTGTTGGAGAGCGTTTCCAAGACCGGCGGTCATCTCTCTTCCAATTTAGGGACGGTGGAACTGACGCTGGCATTGCACTATGTCTTCAATACACCAGAGGATCGGCTGGTATGGGATGTCGGACACCAGACTTATACCCATAAAATTTTGACCGGGCGGCGCGAGGCGATGAGTCGGCTACGCATGCTGGGCGGTATTGCCGGATTTCCGAAACGCGAAGAAAGCCCTTACGACACTTTTGGTACCGGCCATTCCAGCACGTCGATCAGCGCGGCTTTCGGTATGGCGGTGGCGGCCAAGCGTTTGAATTTGGATCGACGTGTGGTGGCCATCATCGGCGATGGCGCACTCACCGGCGGCATGGCGTTGGAAGCCTTGAACAATGCCGGCGCTAATGATGCGAATCTGTTGGTAATTTTGAACGACAACGAAATGTCGATCTCACCCAATGTCGGCGCGTTGAATAGTTATCTCGCCAAGCTGTTGTCGGGCCGTTTCTATAACACCGTGCGCAAGCGTGGCGGCCAAGTGTTGGACGTATTGCCCCCGATCAAAGAACTTGCCAAACGTGCGGAAGAACACATGAAGGGCATGGTGGTGCCGAGCACTTTGTTCGAAGAATTTGGTTTTAATTATTTGGGCCCGATCGATGGCCATGATGTGGACGCCTTGATCGATACGCTATCCAATATTAAGCAACTTGAAGGCCCGCAGTTTCTGCACATCGTCACCAAGAAAGGTCAAGGCTATAAGCTGGCCGAAGACGATCCGTGCTTGTATCACGGCGTGGCGAAGTTTGATCCGGCCAATGGCGTGGCGAATAAAGCTGGCAGCAAGCCTACCTACACACAAATTTTTGGCGACTGGCTGTGCGACATGGCGGTGGCTGATTGGCGCTTGGT
>JAHECG010000099.1 GCA_024641855.1 Betaproteobacteria bacterium
TCACCCAAACCGGGCAGACCATGGAAGTAGCGGTCTACGATAAACGTGCCGACCATATTCAAGTCGTGCTGGGCGAAGGCATCCATAGCGTGAAGTGCGATCTCTCCCCCACCCGCAACGGTCAAGCTTTTGTCGGCGAAGTGATGGGTAGAGAAATTGTCTACGAGCGCAGCCACGAACAGGTCAAGGCAGACCTCGACAAACTCAATCCGAATTTGCGCAACACTTCACGGCGCCATTAAATACTTTTCTAACCCAAGGAGTACACGACATGAGCAAATCTCAAGACACCAAAAAAGCCGTCAAAAAAGCCCCCTTGAAAACCCCAAAAGAAAAAAAGGCCGCAAAGAAAATCAAACAGGCGGAAAGAAGTACGCATTGATACTTTTGAGGGCTACGCCCAATCGTTTCGACTGATTTCAGTCGAAACTAAACGTATAAAATAAATCCACAGCGGGTCTGGTACCGGCTTGGGCGCGAACGGAAAGTCGTTTCGTGAGCGTGTAGTTGATTTTCGCCAAGCTGGTTGCGCCGGTGAGTCCTTGCTCATAGCTGAGATAAGCGCGCGAAGATAATCGTTTGCCGAGCGTCAACACGGTGCCTTCCAGCCCACCCGCACCCTTGAGGCTGACCTCTTCCAAACCCGCTGCATGCGCAATCCGCTGCTGCAAGGTCACCGACTCACCCGCCGACAACAAAACCCCTGCCGCCGCCTGTAGCGCATCAAATTCTTGCTTACTGGAACTCTCAACGCCATGACCCAACACCAACCATGAGAGCTTTTCGCTATCCGGCACGCTGGGGTCGGATACCAGTTTAACCGTGGGCGATTGCACAGTGCCGGTCACAGCGACACCGGCTTCGACCGGCTGATTCTTGCGTAGTGCGATGATGTTCAAGCCAGGATTGTCGATGGGGCCTTGGAAATTGAGAATGCCGCGATCGATTTCGAGACGTTGCCCATACGCCGAATACGCGCCCTTGACCACGCGGATGCTGCCACGCGTATTCGGTAAAGCGCCATCCACACTGGTCAATTTTAGCGCGCCGCCCAACTGCGCATCCAAGCCCTTGCCCTTGATAAAAAAGCGCTCGCCCAAATCAACATCCAGCGCAAAATTCATGGCATAGGGCAAGCCTTTTTTCTCAGTCGCTGTCCGGCCCAGCACGACCACATCATCACTTGACGTTGGCGTATCACCCTTGGGCAATTCAATCACACCTCGATCTGCTTTCAACTGCGCATTCACCTGTACCTTTTTTGCCGCAACCACAACATCACCGCTTCCGCTCAAGATCAGCAGGCGGTCTGGGCGCGAGAATACTGCTAGTTTGTCTGCCTTGAGCGACAGTTGCATGTTGGGCACGCCACTCTCAAAGTCGAGCCTTCCCTCACTTGTCAGCTTGCCTTCACCGGCACGGATGGTTAGCGCCTTGAGTAGCACCGCTTGATCTTGCAATTGCGCTTGAAAGCGCCCATCGCTAAAGCGCAATCCTTGCTCCGGCAGCGCAATGCTAAAGCGATCCCCGGAAAGACTACCGCTTAACTGTGGCTGAGCGAAGTGACCGTCAACACGCATCATCGCCTGCACTGCGCCATCGAACACCAGTGCGCCGGTTTTATTCAACAACGGTGCGAGCCAGGCCAAAGATTGAATTGCGAGATCGGCACTAGCATGCAGCGGTGCATCACCGGCAATTCCCCAGACACCATCGCGACGCGATAATACGCTTTCTCCATCGGCTTTAAGGTGGCCCAAATGCGTACCCGTAGCCTCCACACTTCCCCGCAATTGATTGTTGACCGCATCGATCTTCAAGGCCAGCCGAGTTAAACCCAGCGTGGTTTGCGGATCAGTGGGAAGCGTGATATCGCCGCTTTCGCGCTGCAAAGCAATATGCCCATTCACCTTATCGCGCGCAGCGAATAGCCAATCTCCGCTGAGCGTGAGATTGGTTTTGAATTCCTCAGCCTGTTGCGCAGAATCTTTCAAATACGCCAGCGGCAAGCCGTTGAACTCGCCACGACTTGCGAACTGTCCGGAATCATAAGTCAGCTCATGTACGATCAGATTGGCGCCAATGACCTCTAGCCTTGCCTCGCTAAGCAAAAAGTGGCGCTGAGCAAGTTCCAATTTTGCCGGGAACTTGAGCACAAGTGCATGTCGCCCACGATTGCTAAGACTCATGACCTGGCCAAACCAACCGGCATCACCACGCCACCCCCCTTGCAATTGGCTCACCGCATCAATGTCGGCATTTTTCGCCAGCAATTGTAGCGTGTGCTGGCTACGCGTTCCTTGCGCATTGAAACTTGCTTGATCCAATTTGAATTGCGGCGTTGCCAGCTCACGCACACGCGCATCCAGTATGAGTGGGCCATCCACACCTTGATCCAACCGTCCTTTGGCCAAGAGGCTGGCGACACGATATTTTTTTTGCCACGCGAAGTTGCTGACCTGAATATCGAATTGACCGGAGGGTGCCGAGAAGCGACCTGCCAAGCTTCCCGTCGCACGGGCTTGTCCATTCAATCGTGGGTCGAACGCCGCTAGATTTTCAGCTGCGATCTGCAAGCTGAGTCGATCGCCTGAATGACCTAACGCCCCTTTCACTTCGAATTGGTTGCGTGCCAACCGCAACTGCAACGCGCTATTCCAAATGCGCGTGGCGGACAAGCTCAAACGACCCTGACCAGATAGCGGTTGTTGGCGAAACTGGCTATCTGCAATCGCGAATGAGACAGTGACCTGCGGGTTTGTGGCAAGCTGACCCATAGCCGTCAACGCAGCATTCACGCGGGCGACGGGATAGTCGCCGAAATCCGCCGGATTGAATCCTTGCAGCGCACCAGCCAATTGGAATCCTTGCTCACCTTGCAGTGCCAGTGAACCATGCAGCGCAAGGCTACCGGCCTCAGATTGGATGATCGCTTCATGCAACTCAACTTGTGCATCCTGGAGACTGGCATCCAGATGAAGTTTGAAACGCTGATATTGCAAGTCGGCCATCAGTTGCTGGCGATGCGTTTGCGCTTCTAATTGCAGATCCCCAGCTAGCCGCATCGGACGCATTTTTCGCAGCACGCCTTGCGGATTAAAGTTGGCGGTACTGAGTTTGAGTTGCAGGCGTTGATCTTTGATCTGCCCGTCACCTTTGAATGTTCCACCATCCGCCAGATCCAAATGCATCCCATGCAAATCAAGCTGGCGCAGCACACCGGAAAATGCAGTCTCCATACTGCGCAATGGCAAGCGCGCTTGATCCCAGGTACCGGGTAATTTATTGCGCAAAGCGATATCGCCCGTCAAGCCATCCACACCTTGCCGCAACAGGGAAATATCGGCACTAATCTCTGCTGTAGGTAAATCCTTGCGCAACAGTGCGGGGTTGATACCTGCGGCCTTGAGATGGCCTTCGATCAGCGGAAAATACACGAATGGCGCGAGCTTGGCGCTGAGCTCAGCTTGTCCACCTATAGCGCTTGCCTTGGCTTGCAGTAGGAGTTGCGACAGATTACCTGAGACATCGGCATCAGCACGATAAGCACCACCCTCCTGCTGTTGCAGTTGGGCATGTGCCGTGAGCGCGAATGGCCGCATATCGGCCAGCAGCATATCACCCTGCCCACTGCCCCAGACGCTGCTGATGTTACGTAGCTGCAACTGGTAACGATGCGCTGTTTTTTCCACCCCGAGATCAATCGCGCTCAATGCTTGCTGTTGATCGCCGGACTGAAACACGACACGCGTTACACGAATCGACGGCGCGGAAATCGTCACCGGCAAGTGCAAAGTCTCCGGCAATTGCAGCGGCTCTGTACTCGGCTTGATCGCAATGATGCGCAGTTCTTGCAATGCCAAGCGTTTAATCTTGAGATGTCGCTGCAACAAAGAAAATGGCGCCCAATCCAACGTGGCTTTGTGTACCTCGAAACGCTTCTCGGTTGTTTGAAAACGCAGTGCCTCGATGCTCAGCGGGCCATATAGCGAACCATGAACACCACGCAGCATGAGCTTGCCGCCGCTCATGCGTTCCGCATGTTGCGCGCCCCACCGCAAGGCAGATTCGGATCCCGCAAAGGTGAGCAGGATGGCAAGCACCATCGCCAGCCCGAGCACAATACGAACCAGAATTTTGCCCAAGGGTTTTACTCGTAGAGAACGCATCAGAAACTGAATCCCACTGAAAAATGCAAACGCACGGCGCGATCCTTTTGACCATAAGCGAGATCCAAATTCAGCGGCCCAACCGGGCTTTTCCAACGTGCACCGACGCCATAGCCATAAACCGGTTTCAAATCGGCCAATGCATCTGCTGCATTGCCGCCATCGACGAACACAGCCGCGCCCCACTGCGACGTCAACCAATGGACATACTCGGCACTCGCTGTCGCCAAATAGCGCCCACCTACGATGGCCTCGCCCTCGCTGACGCCCAAACTCTGATAGGCATAACCGCGCACAGTCTGATCACCGCCGGTGCGAAACAAATAATCCGAAGGAATACCTGCGCGGCTCTTGGCAGCCACCACACCCAATTCACCGCGCACGATCAATTGATCGCGCTCACTGAGTGGGACGAACAGCGCGGCGTGTCCGTAACCGCGCAAGAAATCTTGATCCGACAACACGGCGCGTGCAGCGGCATCCGCTTGTAGCGTCAGCAAATAGCCACGAGTGGGATATAGCAAATGATCGACCTTGCGTACTGTCCAGGAAACCGATGGGCTCAATGTGGCGCTGTGCGTGCCGACAGCCCCGGCGACATCTTTCGATTCGAGTAAATAGCGCAAACCATAACTGGTTTCCGTTGTTCCTCGGGTGAACGTTCGCTTAGCGCCCAAGGCGCCTTTACGCGTTACTTCTCCCGCAATATCGTCACGCTCGACCAAGGTATTGATACTGTCGCGATATCCTTGGCGTGTCTGTGGAAATTGCAAATCAGCGCTCAGCGTTTGGCGTTTCTGCTCCAGCTTTAGGGCGGAACCCAGGCGCCAAGCCTGGCCAAAAAAATTAAGATCAGCATAATCCACTTGGCCGCGCGCGCCCGTATCAGTGCTTAAACCAATACCAAAGCCGAGTTTGCGCGATTGTCGCTCTGTAACTTCAACCCGCACCGGGATGTTCGACGCATGCGTAGGATCGGTCTCCACACGCACCACCGCTACAGAAAAATAGGGGCTATCCTGCAAGCGCGATTGCAACTCCAACAGCTTGGCTTGAACGTAAGGTTCGCCCGATACAATTGGGTTAAGGCGCTCGACGACACTGGCAGGGTAGCGGCGTAGCCCTTGAATTTGCAATTCACCAAAGCTGAAAGCAGGACCGCTATTTAACGTGAGTTGCAACTCGACGCTGTTTGTTTCTGGATTTACCACCGCATTGCTGCTCGCAATCAATGCGCTGGGATAATGCACCAACAACAAATCTTTTAAAGCATTGCGCTTGGCGCTTTCCCAATCATCGTGACGAAATACCGCGCCGGCATGCAAACTCCAATCTGCTCGCAATTTTTCCAATCGCGCCTGATTTTCATCTGGGCCATCTTTGAAGAGACCGTTCACTTGAAGATCAATCCGCGTGACGCGCACCGGCTCGCCCGGCTCGACATCCAAATTAACCACCCATTGGGTGTCTTGGCGTGCCATGGTCACGTCAATGTTCGGCGTATAAAACCCAACAGTACTGAGAAACTCACGTACTTGATTCGGTGCTAAGCGCACCAGCCGTTGCAACTGCGCCTCATCCATACGTTCGTTGCCACGCCAGCGATACAAATCAAGATTTTCTTCCAACAACTTGCGCTGTGCTTGCGGCACTTGCAACTTGATGGCGTAGTCAAACACCTCGGCCGCATCAGCAACCCATATGGGTTGCGCCACCCCCAACAACAAGCAATAAGCACCCACGTGAAGCCAGTACTTCCTCATGGATACTTCGTACTAATCCAACGCATGAGCTCCCAAACCGGAATCGCCGCCAAGCCGCCGACCATGCCCGCCAAGTAACTCGGCATCAGCACATCGAATGCAATAAACCACAACCGCCCAGCCAAAAAACTAGCGACCAGCATGGCAATAATGGTGATGATGATCTTGGTCCACAGTTTCATTCTTGCATTCCCCGCTTTAAATAAAGTGAAAACCAACCCAAAGAGAAGAGTCTAAACCCGTCACATAGTTTCATTTTTATTTGTGCGCCGCAGATGGTGTATGGGCGTTGAGACAGAAACCACTAAGCGCGATTAGTCTTTCTGTGATGACGAACTCGAATTTTCCAAGTGGACGTTAATACGCCCGGAGCGTACGTGCAGGTCTCTTTGCGGAAAAGGAATTTCGATCCCGCGTTTACCCAATTCGGTTTCCAGCGCCCATAGATAGCGCGCATTGCTGCTCCCGGGCGCTGTCATCAATTTCTTGTCGACCCATACGACCAGCTCAAAATTAAGACTGCTATCGCCAAACTGGACCAACCAAACGTCCGGAACGCGCCGATCAGCATTGAAGGTTCCTTCCACCGTCAGCGCCGCAGCAATACCGGCTTCGCGAACGAGATCCTTATTGCTGCCATAGGCCACGCCAAACGGGATATGAATGCGGCGCACCGCTTCATCCAAGGTCCAATTGGTCACGCGGCCATTGATGAATTCGGAATTGGGCACGATGATATCCACCGAATCATTGGTCGTAACGCGCGTGTAACGCATACTGATTTCAGTGACTGTACCGACCACGCCGGATTGCAGATCGACGAAATCGCCGACCTTTAAGGTTTGTTCAACGAGGATAATGATCCCAGAGACAAAATTACTAAAGATATTCTGCAAACCAAAACCGATGCCCACACCGATCGCGCCACCCATAATCGCTAGGCTGCCTAAATCAAAACCCAACCAAACCAAACCAACCGAACTTCCGACAATCCACAGCACGTAACGCAGAATGCGGCTCAACGCATACACACCGGAATCCGAAAGCCGTGTCGCATTGCCGCGGCGCGCCACGCGCTGAATCGTCCGCTCAAGTAAAGCCGAAGCCCACCAAGCAAACACCAGAATGAATACCAAACCAAAGATGCGATACAGCGTGACTTCAGATGTACCCAACTGAAAAAGGCTAATCGTGCCCCAGTCATTGAGCGACTGCTTAATTGATGCGAGTGTGTTCATCGGTATTTTTCTGTGCGCCCAGGCAATGGGCAATTAAATATCAGGCAGCACAAATGTTACAGGAAATTGGCCCGCATTCGCTTTAACCGTCTCCTGCAAAGGGTTTTATGACGACCCCTTCGGTTGTGAATCATGGTAATTATCCTATACTGAAAAAGCATTGTCTTCCTAAAAAAATCGCGCCGATGCTCCAACGGCGCATAACTAGAGGAGCTTCAATAATGGATTTTTCTGCCCTTTCTACTACCTTGCAATCAACGTTTGGCGCTTACCTCCCTGGCATCATTGGCGCACTTGGCATTCTGGTCGTTGGCTGGATACTCGCGGTCGCTGCGCGCGCTGGACTTAAACATTTCCTACAAATGCTCGGGGTCAATCGCCGCATTACCGAGAGCACCGGACAAGCCATTGACGTTGAATCTGGAATTGCAATTGGAGTGTTCGGGGTCATTCTCCTCATCACGCTCATCGGTGTTTTCAGTAGCCTGCAACTCGATAGCGTATCCAATCCTTTTGCAGTAATGGTCACGGAAATTTTCGGTTATTTACCCCGGCTGATCGCTGGCGCGATTGTTTTAATCGTGGCGTGGGGCATCGCGACTGTTGTGCGCATTCTCATCACCAAAACCTTAGCGGCCACCTCGTGGGACGAAAAACTTAGCGCCGAAGCCGGTATGCAACCGATTAGTGAAAATGCCGGCAACGCATTATTTTGGGTCATCATGCTAATGTTTGTTCCGGCAATTTTATCAACCTTTCAATTGAATGGTCTGCTCGGCCCGGTGCAAGGCATGGTGAACAAAGTGCTGGGCATATTGCCGAATATTTTTGCTGCGGGCGTGATTGGTTTAGTCGGTTGGATTGTCGCCAAAGTGATGCGCGGCTTGGTCACGAATATTTTAGCTGCATCCGGTATCGATCGCGCCGGTCAATCGGTCGGTGTTGCCGAATCGGTCAAGCTATCGCGCGTGGTCGGCATGTTGGTGTATATCTTCATCTTCATCCCGACCTTGATAGCCGCATTGGATGCGCTGCAAATCACTGCACTCTCCAAGCCTGCGACCGACATGTTGGCGATGATGCTTGCCGCTGTGCCGAATCTTCTCGCAGCAGCGATCATTCTGACTGTGACGTTTTATGTGGCACGCTTCGCAGCGGTATTGGTATCACGGCTGCTCGCCAGCATCGGCTTTGATACGGTACCCGCAAAGCTCGGTTACCCACAAGCTTTCTCCAAGGAAATGGCCGCTTCCGGATTCATCGGCAAAATCGTTGTGTTTTTCGCCATGCTGTTTGCAACGGTCGAGGCGGCGAATCGTCTTGAGTTCACCCAAGTGAAGACCATCGTGACGATGTTCATTCAATTCGGTGGCGACATTCTGCTTGGCGCAACCATTCTCGCTATTGGTTTCTGGCTGGCGAATCTGGCCTATGAAGCGATCAACCGTGCCGCAGGTGCTGAAAGCAGCGGCTTGGCGCAAATCGCCCGCGTGGCGATTCTCGGCTTGGTGCTTGCGATGGGGCTACGCGCAATGGGTATCGCGAACGATATCGTCAATATTGCTTTTGCTGCGACCCTGGGCTCTGTCGCCATCGCCGTCGCGCTTTCTTTCGGTTTAGGTGGGCGTGAAGCAGCAGGCCGCCAAATGGAACACTGGCTAAGTAAGATGCGTAAGTAAAACTCCTAAGCTCTTTATCGAAATACATATGTAGTCTAAAGGCGACCTAACGAGGCCGCCCTTTTTTTCATAGAGACTCATGAAACGCGTGCGTCATTCTCACCACCTATAATTAACATTCAATCCGGAAAATTGCTAAGGAACCCAGGATGAGTCTACTTTCTACCGTGTTGAAGCTGGAAGAACTTGCGTTGATGAACGCCTACTGGCGCGCCGCCAATTATTTGTCGGTGGGGCAAATTTATCTCTACGACAATCCGCTGCTGCAACAACCGCTGGCTTTAACCCATATCA
>JAHECG010000100.1 GCA_024641855.1 Betaproteobacteria bacterium
CAAGAATATCTGCCGCACATGTATGGCGCAGCGCATTATGTGATTATTGATGAGGTGCGAAAATTGCCGTTGAAGGTGGCGGATATTTATCGGCGGTTGACCACGTAGGGCTTAAACAAGCGTGAACGAAGAATGAAACCTGATGGCTAGATCTAACTGCCTCGAGCTATGCCGAGGAGCTAAATCCTTCCCAATATATTTCATGACCTTGGTTACGTTTTCCACAGCCCAATCAGTTCAGTAGCCGGGGCCAGAGTGCAGTTCGCATGGCAAGGCGCGAAAATAATCATAGTTAAAATGCACGTCCGCTTCGTTACTGGTCCACTCGCTATTGAGTTTCCTTAAGTCATCCTGCAGACGATTGAATATTTTGCACATTGGACCGTGGTATTTCGCTTCTACTCCATCCAGCAGATAACACCAATCGCCGTACAGCAGTGTGAACCGTGCACGCCCTGTCGCCAGGGCCACACACACTAAAGATCGCCACTCGTCGATCGGCATAGCACCTCCATCGCGCGGTACTTGTGTTTTACTGATGCGTGGATCCATGGCCGCTCTAACCCCTGTCGTGCCATATACTTGGTGTCGTATCACTAAATGGTGAATCGTGTCCGCAGCAAAACGTGCCACCCCAGACTTGGTTTTAAAGAAATCGTAGCGATTCGGTAAGTCGTTGAACATCACCACGCACAGTTGATCGTGAAAATCCTGCAGGAAATGATCATCGATGACTGCCTGATCGTTTGCATAAATCACGTCAATCAAAGCAGTTGCGTAACGCTGCCAAATCTCGGCGTATTTGAGTTCCCAAGCGATACAGGAAGTTGGCAACAACGTACCATCGGTCATGGTCATTGCTGCGGCACGCGCTTCGAAATCTTCGTCCTCGCCATACTGGAAACGGTGATAGGCATCGTTCAAATGGTCGATCATTGCATCGTGCGTCGTCGCGAATATCTGGGTGAACACGGCACCGTCCTGAACCAAATGTTCGGTTGTCATCTCTTCTGCTAATTCATGCGAGAACAGATGTAGGTAGAGGAACGTGCGGAACGGGTGATTAAATTGACCTTGCGCGTCGAATGCGTTGTGTAATGTGGCTTCGACTAGGTTGTACGTCATATGAATTTCGGCCAGATGTTTGCCGGCGATCACGGCATAGTACATCGACGCCAGAACTTGGCTTTCGACCCGACGAAACACGGGATCGTGCGGGTTAACGGAAATCTCCTCTGTCGTACCCGGTGCGACCACTGACTCCAACTCAATTTGTTTCTTATCGCTGTTGACGCGCAAGTACGCCATCCCGCCGTAGGATTCATAGCCTGATTTAGTGGCGTATTTTTCCATGTATCGAAAATCCGCAACTAACGCCCCCTCGCCCCGGCCATTGATTGGCTTGGCAAAAGTCGCAGCAACGCCATACTCGGTTAGGTAAGCATATAGTTGCCCTGCCATATAAGCGGCAATCGCCGGTTCCGGCGTTTTCTCTAATGTGCGCCCGGGAATCGTCAATCCGAATATTTTCTTGGTGAAAATCCACGGCCAATACTGACTGCCGTCGCTCCAAATTTCCATGCGTGGCTTGAGTCCCGGTGGAACATTGGAATCAGCCTGGGGAATGATCTGATCCAGCATTGCTATCAATGAGAACGCCTTTTTGGCTTTCGCCAACACCTGCTTTAAGACGATTACGTTTCTTTCGAGCTTCTCAACCGCTGGAATGCTCAATGCGGCCGACAAAAATTGCGAGTGTTGTTGCGAGTACGGCAACAGTTTGGCTGGCTTTGGTGGGCCATCTTTGTATACCTTGCTTAAGTTATGCGGATTCGGAAAGCGCTTGGCACTGACCAGCAAAAAGTACAGCACTGACCATACCGCATTACTGACAACCACGCGCCATCCGTTGCGCGTTAACGGCCACATCGCTCCAGCGAGCGCCAGCCCGGCGAGACACGCGAATACAAACGCCCAGCGAGCCAATGAACCCGACGGCAACGAGACAGATACCGCGTTGGAGAAGTTGGCGTCGACAGCCGTTGCGCCAACGATGGCAAGATAAAGCATAACCCCAGAGATCGTACTAATAACATGGAATGCGGTGCTGGTCATCGGCGTCAGCGCACCAATCTTGAGTGAGGTCAATTGCAGGACTGCCTGCAAGATCAAGAAAACCGCAATCAGCTTGCCGCCCACGGCAGCGTCGAACATCAGCACCAGAATAATTTGCGCAACCTGAGTCGCGATCAATATCAAACCGACTGCGGCCTGCGCACCGCCGAAAAACAACGCGAGGCCCAGCGCAAAACAACCTGTCGCCACAACATACAAAAGTGCCATGCGCAGGTTTGGATCCGGTATCGTCATGCAGCAAACGAAGAAAAAAATGGAGGTCATGACCGGCGCCAGGTTGAGCAGACGGATGTTGCGAATGAAGGTCGAAAACTGGTTCTCCGTCTGCTGAAACGGCGTGCCGCGCAGCAGCAGAATGAGTTCAAAAACGAACCCGAGACCGGCGCCGATGATTGAGAACACAAACGGTATCCATGTCCACATAGCCAATGCCGAACTCGCTTGCGGCGGCGGCAGAAACCCAAGGCCAATATTGTTCGCGGGATTGATCAATTGCACGGTCATGATCACTGAGAGCACCGTCATGAACAGCAGGCTCAAGATCGACAGGATGGATCCGCCCGTGCCGTATACAAGCGGTATTGGTTTTTTGAACCGGATTGCATCCGGGTATGTAATATCCAAGCGTGGCTCTATATGCGCATCCATGCTTACCTCCTTAAGTTAATATGGTCATCAAAGGGAAATAGTGAAAAAAATTTCAATTTCAGATTTTTCACTCGCGAAAAACTGCTCGCACCATCAGCTGTTATGGTTGCCTTATAAAATTTGAAAGCATTACTGCTGCGCTGGATTTGTAGGCAAATTAAAGTGTTTGCTCAACAACCAATAATACTGGGCCGCATGGTGTTGCCACATAAAGTCGTTAGGATCTTGTGGATTGGTCGGCACACTGGCATCGCCTTGTAAAATAACTGGAGTACCGCTGGCGGCATAATTCAAGCTTGGGATGATGCTGACACTCGCAGTAATGGAGTCGAGAAAATTGTTAATGCATGATTTTAAATATGGATGCATTTCGTCTAACACTTTCTCCTCGGCGATAACCATAACGGCCAACTCTTTTTTAAGTTCCGTGTTTAAGTACGCATCAATCTTTTGTAGATCGTCGGTAAATTCTTTTTCCAGCTTATCGAGTAACGACTTCAGGGATGGCAAGTGATTATCTATCCAAGGCTTTACCTCTGTGCCAATCGGATTGGGGTTGTTTAGGTCATTGAGCGTTTCTAGGGTGAGTGGTGTCTGTGGTACCCAATCCAGCGTCTGAGTGGTGCGATAAAACAAGCCATTATTAGAAAAGTTAAAATTGACTTCGTTGGAATAATAGTCGTTGCCAGGTTTAGGCTGCGCAAACACATAGGTTTTCCACGCGCTGATATTACTCAACCAGACAAATAGAACGGACAAAGGAAACGTAAAGTTTTTCGCCTGAGCAACAAATTCAGAAAGTATCGAAGTGGCGCAGGTTGCTATCGCCGCCCCCATACTATGCCCTGTGATGAATATCGTACTGCCATTGGGCGGGATAGCTTGCGTTAACTGAAATAACACATCCGGTAACATAACGAGAGCGCCGTAAGTAAATCCGGCGTGTGCGCCCGCATTTGCTGCACTGGGAAATTGAAGCTTAATTGAATTCGTGTTCTCCAGGCATTCTACTTGTGCAGCGAGCTCAAAGCGCACCAATGGGAACAAAAGATCTTCCGGAATATTGAATAGTTCGGTGCCCTGAAAAACCACGGCATACTGATTTTCACTGACGTTCTGCCAGAGTTGCCAAGTGTTATTAAAAATACCGAACGTATGGGATTTATCCGCGTTATAAATACAAGCCCAATCGCTCGGAGCATTGGGTTGTGTCACTTGCGGCGGAGGTGGGGATGGAGACCCAACGACGGCACCATTCAGGATGGCACATAAAGCGACTAAGCTTTGAGCTTCTTGCGGTGTAAACGTGTTAGTCGTGGACATAAACAACTCCTCTCTTGAAATAACGCGATTGCTTCCTGCGAGCTTAACAAGCTCAGGGTCAGGTAAAAATCAAAGCATTGCCCGAAAACAGTTGGGGCCAATCGAATCCGGCAAAATGCGTTACGTAGACGTTGTTTACTTCCTGAAGAATCCGGACGGCAGCCATCCCCGTTGCCACGCTTGCCAAGCCTGCGCGACTTTTTGTGCATCCTCCTGCCGAAATTCTCGTGCGGTTTTTTGCAACATCTCGTCGATGCTTTGCCCGGGTTGGATCTGCTGCAATTGGCACAGGAAATGATGTTGCGCCGGCAACAGCGGAAAGATCCCGATCTGGTAATTGGTTCGCACCAGCGCCAGGAACTCAGCGCGCATCAGTGGAAATTCTGGGTTCTCTTCCCGCGCGACTTGTCGATAATATTCGCTGACCGGGAAACGGTAATGACACAGGCGCACGCAAGGTTGCAGCCTTAGTTGTGGATCGTCAACCTGCGCCAGCGTTGCATAGCCATCTTGCTCGGCGCCGGCGGCATCGAATAGGCCGTACAAGGTCCATTCGAAATCGGCTAGGTCGACCATGAAATCCACCCAGATTTCTTTTTCTTCGGCGTCCCCGTCCGGGCGATTGCGTTGCAGGAATGCCACAAAATCGTGGCCCAGTAGTGCCAGCGTTGGGCTGCGCGACGGAACTTCACGCAGGTATTCGCGCGCAAAGTCGTCGAACAGTTCTGGCCCGAGTGCATGGTTCAGAGCCGTGAATTGGCCACGCATGCATTGCAACAGCCGCGCGAAATAACCGCGCTGATAAATGGCCAAGTGTTGCTGTGGGCTCAGTCTACCCGAAGGCGAGATATACCGACCGACCTGCGCTGCATTCGGCAATGAACCTTGTTGCATCAGGGCTTCTTGCATGAATCGCTGTAGTTGCGCCAGCTCTTCGGCGACGGGGACTTCCTGCTGCATCATCCATGCTCCAGCGTAGACACCTGCGACGCCGTCTCTACCATCATCGGCGCCACCAAGAAATCGAGCGGTGTCGACACCGCTTCATCTTCGACCGCCGTCGGTGCCGGATCGAAGGTGAATGCTGCGGCCTGCATGTAGTCGCGCGCCTTGTGCAATTCAGCCAAGCAATCTTCGAAAGGCGGAATATTGGCGTCCCACTCCAGCAACGTAGCTGCGCCCGCACTCAATGCCCAGGCTTGCTGGAACAATTGCCAGACGGGCGGCGCAACCGCGCGGTCGTGGGTGTCGATGATATGGGTGCCGCAATGCTGATGCCCAGCCAAGTGAATTTGCGCAATAGCGTTATGCGGCAGCGCTTGCAGGTACTGCACGGGATCTAACCCGGCATTGAAACAACTGACATAGCAGTTGTTCACATCCAGCAGCAGGCGGCAACCGGTGCGCTGCACCAGCTCAGCCAGAAACGGGGCCTCCTGCCAAGTCGACTGCGCGTAGCTAAGATAGGTACTCGGATTCTCCAGCACTAGCGGGCGTTCTAGAAAATCCTGCACGGTGTTGATGCGCCGGGCGACATGCTGCAACGCTTCATCGGTCAAGGGCATGGGCAATAAATCGTGGGTGTTATTGCCGAGCACGCCGGTCCAGCACAAATGATCGCTGATCCACTGCGGCTGGATTTCTGCCGCCAGCGCTTTGAGTGATTGCAAATAAGTAAAATCGAGTGGATCGGCGCTGCCGATCGACAACGATACGCCATGCATTACCAGCGGGTAGCGTTCAGCGACTTGCCGTAGCACGTGGCGCGGACGACCGGCGGAGAACATAAAATTCTCGGAAATAATTTCGAACCAATCGACTTTCGGCCAATGACGAAAAATATAATCGATATGCACATGCCGTAGACCGAGTCCCAAACCAAGCTTGAGCCAGTCCGCTTGCAAGGGCCGGGGAGGATTCAAATTCAAATGCAACTGCCGCCGCCGCTCATACTACTGGAGCCGCAAGCGGTGTAATTTGGATCATAGTTATCCACCAGCCAAGCGGCCGTCGGGCCCACGGCTGAGGGCGAAGGCAGAACTTGGCGATGCGCGGCCTTCATACGTTTCTCGAATAACTCCCGTGCGCGCACCCATACGCTCTTGCCTTGATTAGGGCCGTTGGTTGAAAAACGTTCGGCATTGATCGGCACTGCGCACGACCCCTGCCAGGCGCAAGGATTTTCACCCGGATGATTCTGCTCTTCACCGGTGCCATACAGACCGCAGCCGCCTTGCCCACGACAATTGTTCAAGGTGTGGCAGGAATGTGCGGCAGCCGTCGCGCAAGTGCCGCTACCGGCACAGGCATTGGTACCCAGGCGGTCGTGGCCCTTACAAGAATTCAATCCCATGCAAGCATGTAGTTCGCGCGGCTGGTTGATCACTGGTGAAGTCATGTCGTCTCTCGCTTTCGTCTAATCAGGCGGCACATGCAAGGCGGCTCAGAAGCGCACGATGCCATCCGGGCCCACGTTTACATCCGGCAGATCTTTAATGCGTATCAGGATATTGGGATCCAAGCCCAAACTCACAGGTACCGCCTCACACAAGGCGATTAGTTCCTGCTTAGCGCTGGCCAGGCTATCAAATGAATAATTTTCGAACGTCGGTGCCAGCGCCTGACCATGTGAGTTGTTCAAAAATTGGTAGCGCATCCCACCGATGATTTTATCCAAGATGAAGATCATGCCCTTATGCATACCGACATAAAACAACGAACTCTGCGCTTCACCACGCAGCCGAAACGCAATTTCGGTCATCAGGAATAAATAGGAGTAAGTCGCATTGGCCAAATCCACCAGCGGTAGAAACTGCGCCGGATATTTGTCTCTGGTCGGGTTTTTGGGAAATGGATGGACGATCAGCTTAAGATCCTTGGCACTGAAATTTTTAATCTCGTTGAGTAATTCACGAAATTTGTACCAGTGCGTCTGTTCCTTGCGCGACATGTCATCATCTTTGTGGGTCGAATCTTTTTGATACCCTTCCCCCTGGTGCATGATGGTTCGGATGGCCTGAAGCGCGTCTGCTTTGCACTTCACCTTGAGCAACATGCCGCTGTCGCGGTTATCCGGATATTGCGCCTGACTTGCGCCACGCTTAACCGGGTCTGAAGGATTTTCCGGCTGCTTGATGTAATAACCGTCCTTCGGATATACGGTATCGACATTGTTCGGCGAGTAATAGCCTTTGCGGGCTGCCAGTTGATATTCGCCGTTACGATAGTCTGTGTCGTCAGTTTTCTTGATCAATTGCTCGATATATTGATAAAACTGGCCGATAGTTTTCCAGTTGTCCGGCTCGGGCTTTGCCTTAGCGGTCTCAGGCAACTCAATCACTTCAAATTGCTTCAGCTGGGCCGCCGACAAAGGCTCCAAGCCAACAGCGAACCCGGCTTTGTGATGTGGCAAATTGGTCGGATAAGGACCGGGCGACTTGCAATACAGGCTCGGCTCGCCACCCAGTGCGCGCAGAATGTTCGACGACAAAGACATGTGCAACATCTCTTCCACCGCCACGCTCATCACCAAACCGCCTGCCTTATTGGCAAAGGTCGCTAGGGCTTGGCCATTGCGCAGCTTTTCAGTGCCATCCGGTATGCGATTAATCGAATAGTAGGTATACAAATAAACCGGGATCGTCGATAACTCAATTTCAATCGCGGTCTGGAGATGGCGATGCAGCGTGGAGATCAACTCTTGCTTATTCATTTTGCAATCACCTTCCGAAAAGTGGCGCGCCAGTTAGCTGGGGTAAAGTACAGTGTGCCAAAGGATAATCCGCGGCAGAGACAAAATGCAAGCTTCATTTAATAAATGCCAATTGCAACTAAAAACAAAGTGCTCGATTACGGTAGACCGGACGTGAGAATGTGAAAATGAAGTGATCCCAAGAACTATCCATCATCAAAATCTCATCGAAAAACATTCAGTCCCAAACCTTCGACGGCTACCGCAGCGCCTACGGCATCGAAGACACGCGCCAAGCCCTGATCGAAGCCAAACGCACCGGTATGCACCCCTTCTGCATCACCATCGATAAAGAAGGCCAAGAATATCTGCCGCATAGGTATGGCGCGGCGCAGTATGTGATTATTGATGAAGTGCGGAAGTTGCCGTTGAAGGTGGCGGATATTTATCGACGGTTGACGACGTAGGATCGAAATTAAAAGTGGCCAAGCTCGATTAAGGCGCCCCTAGCTTGCAAACCGTAAAGCGACGCTTTACACTGCAAGCGTGATCCAGTCATTTCGACACAAAGGCTTGGAAAAATATTTCCAAACAGGCGTGAAGAGCGGTATACAGCCGCAACACGCGGCCCGGCTGAGAGTGCAACTGACAGCGCTTAATATTGCCGAATCACCGAATGAAATGAATGTTCCAGGCTGGCGGCTCCACGCGCTAAGCGGTGACCTCAAGGGTTATTGGTCAGTCACCGTAAACGGAAATTGGCGGCTGATATTCCGCTTTAACGGAAAGGCCGCCGAACTCGTAGACTATTTAGACTATCACTAGAGGACTGCAATGGACATGCACAACCCCGCCCACCCCGGCGAACTACTGCGGGAATATATTCCCGCAGACATGAGCGTTACTGAAGCCGCGCAACGGCTCAGCATTTCGCGCCAAGCGCTCTCCGCTCTGTTGAATGGCCGCTCCGGCATCAGTGCAGAAATGGATCTGCGGCTGGCCGATGCACTGGGTACCACACCCGGCTTTTGGCTACGGCTGCAAATCCAGCGCGATCTATGGGAAGCACAGCGCAAGCGACGGTTAAAAGTGAAACCATTTCCAAAGGCGGCTTAGG
>JAHECG010000101.1 GCA_024641855.1 Betaproteobacteria bacterium
GGATGCAAAATATTCGCGACGGCAATTTGCGCATCGGCCAGCGCCTGATTGGCGCTCATGCGCTGATTGGCGACATCGCCAATGGCAAAAATGTTCGACTGCGCGGTTTGCATACACTCATTGACTTTAATGAAGCCTTTACTATCGGTATTCACACCGGCGGCATCGAGATTTAAACCAGTGGTGTGGGGGCGACGACCGGTGCCGAGCAATACCCAATCCACCATCGCCTCTTCGCCACCTGGCAGAATCAGCTTTACGCCTTCTACCATCATTTCAACGGCTTCTGGCCGATTGCCGATTTTGGGCTCAATGCCGTATTGCTGAAATTTTTCCATCAGCAGTTTCAACGCACTGGGGCTAAAGCTGGTATTGGCGAGCGGAGGATTCTGGCTCACCCAAGTTATTTCTTTGCCGAGCATGGCCAAGATAAATGCGAATTCCGTTGCCACTGTTCCGGAGCCCACAATTGCCACGCGCTTGCCTTCCGGCGGCACTTGGTTGAACAATTCATCACTAGTGAGGACTTTATTTTCGATGAGATGAAAAGGCTTGGGAACGTAAGTACTGGAACCGGTGGCGACGATAAAATACTCTGCACTCAAATTGTCGTGACCGTCCAGGGCGATCGTATGCGCATCAACAAAAGCCGCTTGGGCCGCAAACCCCGCGATCTGGAGTTGCTTCATATTGCCGATATAGCCGTCGCGAATGTCTTTGACGGTTTTTTTCTGATGCTCCCAGGCTTGGCCGAGGTCACCACTAAGCGTTCCCTGTACGCCACGCTTGGCATTGCTGCGGGTAGCAGCAATCAGTTTTGCGGAATGATGCCAAGAATTTTTGGGAATACAACCGCGATTTAAACCACAACCGCCCCACTCTGCCTTTTCGACAATGCCGACTTTCAAGCCGCGTTGCGCGGCTAGCACGGCGGCTCTATAGCCTCCTGGGCCCGAGCCAATGACGATGAGGTCGTACTGCATTTGTCTATTGTAGCGGCAAGCTGTTGGTTGTTGTCGATTAGCTATTGATTGTTATTGTTGCGATGCAAACAATAGCTAATCGTACAGGTTCTACTAGAGCAAAAATAGAGTCGCCAAACCTAAAAAGATAAAAAATCCTCCGCTATCGGTAATCGCGGTAATCATCACGCTAGAGCCAACTGCCGGGTCGCGACCCAACTTCATCATGGCCAAAGGAATCAGTACACCCATCACCGCCGCAAGCATTAAGTTTAAAGTCATAGCGCCGGTAATCACCAAGCCCAGATAAATATTTTTGTAGAGCAAGTAAGCAATCACGCCCATCACGGATCCCCATAGCAATCCGTTCAAACCAGCCACGCCCAACTCCTTGCGCAACAGCTTGCGCATGCCAGATGCGCGTAATTGGCCCAACGCTAAGGCGCGCACAATCATGGTGGTGGTTTGGTTGCCGGAGTTGCCGCCAATACCGGCAACAATCGGCATCAAGGCTGCCAAGGCGACCAGCTTTTGAATCGAACCTTCAAACAGGCCGATGACGCGCGAGGCAATCAAAGCCGTTATCAAATTGACTGCCAGCCAAGCCCAACGGTTTTGCACGCTTTTCCACACGGAGGCGAACAAATCTTCCTCTTCTCGCAAACCGGCGAGGCCTAGCTTTTCGGCTTCCGATTCTTCGCGGACATAATCCATCACCACATCAATCGCCAAGCGGCCAATCAAGCGACTGTTGCCATCGACTACCGGCGCCGTCACCAAGTCATAGCGCTCAAATGCCTGGGCAGCAGTACGCCCTTCATCTTGCGGGTGAAACACCACCACATCCTCCACCATCACATCACGAATGATGGTGCCTGGGTCCAGCGTCAACATGCGTTTGAGCGGCAACACGCCTTTGAGATGATCTTGGCTGTCGACCACAAACAACTTATCGGTCTGATTCGGCAACTCCCCCAAATGGCGCAAATACAGCAAGGCCACTTCCAGCGTGACATCTTCGCGCACCGACACCATGTCGTAATCCATCAAGCCGCCCACGGTGTCTTCTTCGTACGACATCGCGGATTGCAGCCGTGCACGGTTTTGCGCATCGAGGGTTTGCAGCAACTCCTCGATCACGTCGCGCGGCAGATCCGGCGCTAAGTCGGCAATCTCATCGGTATCGAGGGTTTCGGCTGCGGCTAGGAGCTCTTCCGAGTCCATGCTCTTGATGAGCGATTCGCGCACCGCATCGGAAGCTTCCAGCAGAATTTCGCCATCGCGCTCGGCTTTGACCAGATCCCACACCAACAAACGTTGATCCAGCGGCAGTGCCTCGAGAATATAGGCGACGTCGGCCGGATGCAACGTATCGAGAAGCTTTTGCAGTTCGGCCAGATGCTGCTTGTGCACCAAGGACTGAACGAGGTCGTGCTTCGGCATCTCCTGCTTATGCACGAGCGACTCCACGATCTGCTGTTTATGCAGCAAAGCCTGTACGTGCTGCAAGGATTCTTGCACGCTCTCGTGAGATTTATTTTCTTGGACGACCGTCATGGATTTTGTCGCAGGCACGTTCTATCTGGGCGAAACATGCATTGTATGAATTCGCTTGGATAGCGTCTATCGTATTCGGGCTATCGCGAAAGATTTTTACCGAAACTACCAGTGGCGCGTCATGCGTAAGTGCGGAATGCCTGCATCCATGAACACCGCACCCTCTACTGCAAAACCAGCGCGCTCATAAAATGGCACGGCTGTTGTTTGCGCATTCAAAAAGGCGTTGCTTGCACCACAGGCTTGCGCGGCTTTCACGACCGCTTCGAGCAAGGCGCGGCCGACACCTTGACCGCGCCACGTCGGCAGCACTGCCATCCGCCCGATATGCGCCAGACCATCATGCATCAACAGCCGCGCGGTGCCGATGGCATTGCCCTGCGGATCACGCGCCAGAAAATGCTGGGCTTGCGCATCTTCATCATCCCATTCCAGCGCTTCCGGGACATTTTGTTCTTGAATAAAGACGCGGGTACGGATGTCCCGCAACGATGGCTCATCCATTTGCCAGGTACAACGATGGATCGTGCAAGGTGATTCAGGCATGTAATGCAATTGAGATTGATCAAATGCCCGGACGGTTCAAGGCCTGCATGAATTCAGCCCTTAACGCCGCATCATCCTGTAAGCATCCGGCAAAAGCTTGGGTGTATACGCGCTCATCGCCACGGCGGTCTTCGCCTAATAATAGACAAAGCTGCTCAGCTTCGATGATACAGGCCGCACCCAGCGCCTTGCCATGCGTCATGAGCGCATCGGCAATGTCGCGCGTCATCCATTCCTGATACGTAAAGCGGTGGCCGATGGCATCGACCATGCGTGCGATGCGACCAAAGCCATGCAAGCGCCCACCCGGGATGTAGGCCACATGCGCAATCCCGCGAAACGGCACCAAGTGGTGCGGACAAACCCCATGGATAGCGATACCGCGCACCAGCACCATGTCTTGGCGCGCATCTTCAAAACCTTCGCCCAGCGCTTCACTGGGTTCGATGCTATACCCGCCCAGCAAGCGTTTTTCCCATAAGTCACAAACACGCTTGGCGGTCTTGCTGGTGTGTACCGAGTCTGGAGAGATGCCGCAGGCACGTAACAAATCGACGACCGCCGCTTCAAACGCAACCGGATTAAAGGCAGCACTCTGTGGAATGCCCACGCCCTCGCGCTTTGCGCCGAGTGGTGGATGGTCAAGTACACAGGGGGGCGACGTTGAATTCATGCAAGCACTCGGATTCACTGGAAGGGTTTATGTTAACCCCCTCACTCCCTATTGAGAAGCAAGTAAAACAGTTTATTCCCTCAGCATGCTATATTGCCCGTCATCGGCTACCGAACCTGCACGCCGAATGTTTTTTATCTCAAAACCTTGCTTGTAAGTGAAACCTATCTGTTGCGACCAAGTCTCTACAATGTGACTTTTCCAAGGATCCATCATGCTCATTCGCCGCCCTGCCGATATCGCCCCCTCCGAAATTACCGATCAGACGATTTATCGCCAACGTCGTAACTTTATTACCGGTGCTGCCGCCATTGGTGTGAGTGCCTTTTTGCCTACTCAGGCAACTGCTAGCACCAAATTGCCGAATATCAAAAAAAGCGCCTATCAGGTCAACGAAGCATTAACACCTTTTAAGGATGTCACGACCTACAACAACTTCTACGAATTCAGTACCGATAAATCTGGCCCCGCGATTATTGCGCGTAACTTCACCACGCGCCCCTGGACCGTGACTGTCGATGGCTTGGTACACAAACCCATGACATTCGATATCGAAGATTTGTTGAAATTCTCGCTAGAGGAACGTGTTTATCGTCTACGTTGCGTCGAAGGCTGGTCGATGGTCATCCCCTGGCTTGGCTTTTCCCTGAATGAAATTTTAAAACGGGTACAACCCACCGGGAGCGCCAAGTATGTTGAGTTCACCACCTTGCTCGACCCAGAGCGCATGCCCGGTCAACGCTATCCTGTTTTAAATTGGCCTTACGTTGAGGGGTTGCGCCTCGATGAAGCACAGCACCCGCTGACTTTGCTTGCATTAGGTCTCTACGGTGAAGTTTTGCCAAACCAGAACGGCGCCCCAGTACGTATTGTCACCCCCTGGAAATATGGTTTTAAAAGCACTAAATCCATTGTTCGCATACGTCTCGTCGAAAGCCCGCCGGTTAGCTCTTGGATGCGCGCCGCCCCCAGCGAATACGGTTTTTACTCAAATGTAAATCCAGATGTCGATCATCCGCGCTGGAGCCAAGCACGCGAACGCCGTATCGGAGAATTCTTAAAGAGAAAAACTCTACCCTTTAATGGCTACGGCGACCAAGTTGCATCGATGTATGCGGGCATGGATCTTAAGAAATACTTTTGATCGCACCGGCGAAGCTGCTATCGAACAAGCACGATTATCTATTTTGATTTGAATTAGGCGGTTTAGTGTTTGCCCTTACTCTTCCAAATCACTTCATCTGACCCCACTGCGCCCCTTCATTGTGCTTAAATCCCTGTTATTTCTCTTAAGTTTAATCCCGCTAGCGCGCTTAACTTGGCTATCGCTGCACAATGGCCTAGGCGCAAACCCTATCGAGTTCATTACCCGCTCGACTGGCACCTGGACTTTAGTTTTTTTACTTTTAACACTTTCTATTACGCCCTTACGGCGCTTGATTGGCCGAAATGACTTAATCCGCTACCGGCGCATGCTAGGGCTGTTTGCTTTTTTCTACGCATGCCTGCATTTCACAACGTATATTTGGCTAGATCAATTCTTTGACTGGTCGGCGATCGTTAAGGACGTCATTAAACGTCCATTTATTACCGTTGGATTTGCTAGCTTTGTCCTGCTTATCCCCCTAGCTGCCACCTCCACACACGCCATGCAACGCTTACTGCGGCGACGTTGGCAACAATTGCATCGCTTGGTTTACCTAATCGCCATTGGCGGAGTTCTTCACTATTGGTGGCTCGTTAAGAAGGACATCACCCAGCCCGCTCTGTATGCGCTGGCACTGACCCTACTTTTGGGATTCAGGCTGGCCTATCGTTTCATCTCGCGCGCACCGTAGCGTTAGTCAACGCACACAATAAAAAAGGCGAATGGGTTTCCCCATTCGCCTTAGGTCTTACGCTTGCCTAACTGTTTACTTCAGCAAAGAAGCGACAGTCGCCATTGGCTTCGGAATAACCGGAGCCATTGGCGCCGGTGAGGGCGACATCGCTTTAGGCGCAGCTTTTTTAGCAGCTGGCTTCTTAGCGGCTGCTTTTTTGGCGGCTGGCTTCTTAGCAGCTGGTTTTTTGGCAGCTGGCTTCTTAGCTACTGCTTTTTTAGCAGCCGGCTTCTTAGCGGCTGGCTTCTTCTTAGCGGCTGCTTTTTTTGCAGCTGGCTTCTTCTTAGCGGCTGCTTTTTTTGCGGCTGGCTTCTTAGCTGCTGCTTTTTTAGCGGCTGGCTTCTTAGCTGCTGCTTTCTTAGCGGCTGGCTTCTTAGCTGCTACTTTCTTAGCGGCTGGCTTCTTAGCTGCTACTTTCTTAGCGGCTGGCTTCTTAGCTGCTACTTTTTTCTTAGCGGCTGGCTTCTTAGCTGCTGCTTTCTTAGCGGCTGGCTTCTTAGCTGCTGCCTTTTTTGCTGCGGGTTTCTTAGCTGCTACCATTTTAAAACTCCTTTATAAAGGTAAGTGACCAAAAGCAACTTGCAATACGCACAGCCATAAGGTCTGTACTCCCTTAGTGGCACCTGTATTGCTTTGGGCCCGCAATTGACTCACGCGCAACTCTTACTTTCCGTGACTCAGTTGAGAGCATTGCCACTTGGTGACGCGAAATGTATTGCACAGCGAAACGATGCACAAGTACTTTTGCGAAACAAAGTGTACTTTTTTGTTATCGGACAAAGAGTTAAATACTTTAGTGTTGATACGAAACTAATTTTGAGAAGTACGCATCATCTTGAAAGCCACGTAGTTAGCGGGATTCAAGACAACGTTTTGACTCGATACTATATCGACTGAAAAAAATAAATTTATCGCATCCCTACGACAAATTTTTCACGAAAGTGGCGGTAAAACACCTTCTAAAGCGTAAAGTTGCGCCACTTCTTCGCGCTGACGCACCAAAAACATCTGCTCGCCATCCACCATTACCTCGGCTGCGCGCGGTCGCGTGTTGTAGTTGGAGCTCATACTCATGCCGTAGGCACCTGCCGATAAAATCGCCAGCAAGTCGCCCGCCTCCAGCACCAAATAGCGATTTTTCCCGAGAAAATCGCCACTTTCGCACACGGGACCGACCACGTCGTAAATGTTTTGCGTCCCTGAATGCGGCGCTACCGGCAAGATATCGTGATAAGCATCGTACAACGCCGGCCGCATCAGATCGTTCATCGCCGCATCGACCACCGCGAAGCTTTTCTCCGCACCCGGCTTCAGGTACTCGACCTGCGTCAGCAACAACGCGGCATTTCCGACCAACGCCCTTCCGGGTTCCAGCAGCAATCTTAAGCCGCGATCAGCCAGACGTAACTGCACCGCCTGGGCATACGCTGCGATTTCGATCGGTGTCTCGTCGCGATAACGAATCCCAACGCCACCGCCCAAATCCAGATGCTCGATGACGATGCCGACTGCCTGCAAGCGGTCGACCAAATCCAGCACTTTATCCAAAGCAGCCAGAAACGGGCTGACGTCGGTAATCTGAGATCCAATATGGCAATCGATGCCACGCACCGCGATATGCGGCAATGCCGCCGCACGCTGATAAAGCTCGAACGCTTGTCCGTACTCAACCCCGAACTTGCTCTCTTTGAGACCAGTGGAAATATACGGATGCGTTTTTGGATCGACGTCCGGATTCACACGCAAGGACACCGGCGCCCGACGACCCATTTCACCAGCCACCTGATTCAGTCGCTCCAATTCCGCATGCGACTCAACGTTGAAGCATAAAATGCCAGCGTCCAGCGCAGCACGCATCTCGTCCGCCGTTTTACCGACACCAGAGAATACGACGCGCTTCGCGTCGCCGCCCGCCGCCAACACCCGCGCCAATTCACCGCCAGAGACGATATCGAAGCCGGCACCGAGTCGTGCGAATAAATTGAGGATGGCTAAATTGGGATTGGCCTTAACGGCGTAACACAGCAAGTGCGACTGACCGGCAAAAGCTTGCGCAAAGCGCTGATACGCTGCCGTCAGCGCTTTGCGCGAATAAACATAACAAGGCGTGCCGACCGCCTGAGCAATATCGGACAACGGCACATCTTCGGCATAAAGATGACCTGCGCGGTATTCAAACATGACTATTTATCCTGCGGGGCGGGTGTCGTCGTTGGCACGCTTGGTGCCGTCTTGGCCTCAGGAGGCGTTGCTTTTGCGGTCGTCGGCGGAAGCACCAAAGGGCCCTTTGTGCCGCAAGCTTGCAAGCTGCAAGCCATCACTAATAATATTAAGACTGTACGCATCGGGTTCGTGGCACACTTTGAAGGAGCCAGAATTTTAACCCAAAACATTAACCAGGAACCATCGTGACTGAAACTGAGTTCAACCAAACCGTCGACGCTATCTTTTCAAAAATTGAAGCCGCATTGGACACCCGCGACACGGATATCGACTATGAAACCACTGCCGGCATCCTGACATTGGAGTTCGACAACGGCAGCAAGATCATTATCAACCGCCAAGGCCCGACTCAAGAAATATGGGTGGCCGCCAAGTCCGGCGGCTATCACTACCGCCTGGATCAAGGCACTTGGCGCAATACGCGAGACAACGCCGAGCTGTTCTCTTCGCTTTCCAGCTTCATCCATCAGCAATCCGGCGAAGATATCCAACTCGGCTAGCCCCTGAACCCTAGCTGGGTTTTGACCCAATATGGTATTGTGTCAAAACCATAATTAAGGTTAACCCTTAAAGCAAAGGGGTCGGATGAGGAAAAACGCTTTCACCCTGCTCGAATTAACCGAGCGCCTGGGCAATATTATTCGCTCCGAAATGCGCCGCGTCGGCAGTACCTACCGCCTGCATCCGGTTCACCTTCAAGCTTTAAGCTTTTTGAAGCAAGCCAATCGCTATAGCAATACGCCGCAAGCGCTCACCGAATATTTGGGTTTAACCAAGGGCACGGTGTCACAAAGCCTGTTGCTGCTGTATCGCAAAGGACTGGTGGCACGCTATGTGGACGAAGTAGATAAGCGCGTAGTGCGACTGAAACTCTCGTCCGCCGGCAAGCGCCTGGTCAAAGAAGCACAGCTCGCCCCCGTTTGGCAAAGCGCTGCTGCCAGCGTCAGCCCCGCGCGCATCAAAACCACGGTACTGGTACTACTGGAAACACTCCGCAACCTGCAAGCCATGCACAGCGAACGCCCATTCGG
>JAHECG010000102.1 GCA_024641855.1 Betaproteobacteria bacterium
TTTGAAGCGCGCCATGACTTTTTTGCTCCGTATGACGATACGACAACGTCATTATCGCATGCGGGGCGGAATTTTGCAGGAGTTTTTGCGGGGATTGGGGGTTTTTCTACAGCGTCAACGTGTGACATAACCGGCTGGTTGGAGGCGGGCAAAGCCCGCTGTAAGCCAGTCCGTGTTGATGGGTGGGTTGGGCGTCATTTGATTACGACGGAAGCGTATTGGCACTTGGAATAACGCGTAGCGAACCAAGCATTGATAAGACGTGGGTACCGTCTTGCCCCCATGTCGAAGGGTAACCATTGTAGGTCGCGTAGACCATTAGATTTCCATGCGCAAGCCAGAATTTCTGCCACAGGATTCCTTCCTCAATGTAGCTAGCGGCTACGCCCTGAAACTGGCCGAAATTGCACGGCGTTTGCACTGCATTGCTTGGAACTTCCTCTCGACACATATCTTCAAGCTCAGACAAGAGAATGGCACTTGCTGTTTTTACAGCACCACTCAGTTGAAACGCGCCGTCGTCTGAGCGCGTGATAGTGAGACAGTCTGTCTCATCAGTCGCCTTCCAATCCGGAAGCAGCCGAAGTTCCCACCACGTTCTGCCAACCCAGGTCATAGTGACGCCCAACGTGAAAGTAAGGGGCTGCGCGCTTTTGCGCAGTCCCGCTTGACTGCCGGGTTGGGCAAACTACACATTGAGAAGCCCCTCTTCGAACCAAACGTCAATTTGACTGGGTGCCAAGAGAACGCGCCATCCAGGAGCAAGAGCAAGGAACGGAATGATTTCGGTGCAGCGCTCTGAAAGATGCTGCACATGAAGCGGTTGGAAAAAATCAGGCTCCTGTGACAAAACTTCACCGCCCCAGATATACCACCCACAAGTGCCATTTTCAGCGGGGTGACGTAGAGCATTGAGGGGTAGTTGCCCAAGAGTATTAAGAGCGATGCCCACCTTTTCATGTGGAGCCGGAGGAATAAATTCAGAACCATATTGAACACATACGGCCTTCTGTGAAATTACATCGTTCATGATGCCCAACGTAATATAGAATTTTTATTCATGATGTATCAATGTCGCCTATATCGTATACATTTATCAACGATCTAAAAAATACCCTCTGTAAACAAGAACATAATTACAAAGGTTGCAGAAAAAAATATATAGGGCAACCTAAAATTTCACGGATGAAAGTTAAAGTCGTTTCTCAAGATTCGCCCGGATTTTCATGCCGATAGGCAGGCCGAACTTTGAGTGCATGCGCATGATTGCATGTTTAAGGCCCAAAGAAAACTTTGGTTTAACCAGCCTAAAAAAATCTGCGCCTATCGGAGGCGTAGGGATGTTCTAAATTAGGCTTCTGGCCGCATATGCGGGAATAGAATCACGTCGCGGATATTGGCGGTGTCGGTGAGCAGCATCACGAAGCGGTCGATGCCGATGCCTTCACCGGCGGTTGGCGGTAGGCCGTATTCCAAGGCGCGGATGTAGTCGGCGTCGTAGTGCATGGCTTCATGGTCGCCGGCTTCTTTCTGCCGCACTTGTTCCATGAAACGCTCGGCTTGGTCTTCCGGGTCGTTCAGCTCGGAGAAACCGTTGGCCAATTCACGCCCGGCGATAAACAACTCGAAGCGCTCGGTGATTTCTGGGTGCTTGTCGCTGCGCCGTGCCAGCGGCGATGTTTCGGCCGGATAGTCGACGATGAAGGTCGGATCGAACAGCAGGTGCTCGGTGGTTTCTTCAAACATCGTGGTTTGCAAGCCGCCCATGCCGTCGTTTTTACGGTATTCGATTTTGTGTTGTTCGAAATAATTAACCAGGAATTCTCGGTCGTTCAATTGCGCCAAGCTGAATTCAGGATGGTACTGCGCCACCGCTTGCACCATGCTCAAGCGCGCGAAGGGTTTGGCGAAATCGATGCCGCGTCCCTGATAGGTGATCTGCGCGGTGCCCAGGACTTTTTTCGAGATCCAGCACATCATCTCTTCTGTCAGGCTCATCAAATAACGGTAGTCTTTGTACGCGACATAGAATTCCATCATAGTGAATTCGGGATTGTGGCGTGGCGAAATGCCTTCGTTGCGGAAGTTGCGATTGATCTCGAACACGCGTTCGAAACCGCCGACCACTAAGCGCTTCAGATACAGCTCTGGTGCGATGCGCAGGAACAAGGGCATATCCAGCGCATTGTGGTGTGTGGCAAAAGGTCGTGCACTGGCGCCGCCAGGGATGGGATGCATCATCGGCGTTTCGACTTCCAAGAATTGCCGTGCGCCAAGAAACTCGCGGAACGCTGCCATGATGCGCGAACGCTGCACGAAAGCCAGACGTGTATCGTCGTTCATCATCAGATCGACATAGCGTTGGCGGTATTTCATTTCCTGATCGGCCAGGCCGTGGAATTTATCCGGCAGTGGACGAATCGATTTGGTTAGCAGGCGTAGTTCGGTAGCACGCACGGACAACTCACCCTTGTTGGTTTTGAACATGGTGCCACGCACGCCGACGATGTCGCCCAAGTCGTAGTGCTTGAAAGCTTCGTGTGCCGCTTCGCCGGTGTGGTCGTTGGTGATGTAAATCTGCAAACGGCCACTGACGTCTTGAATCGTCGCAAAGCTGGCTTTACCCATCAGGCGCTTGAGCATGATGCGTCCGGCAACGGCTACCTGAACGTTCAGCGCTTCCAAATCTTCCTTCGGCATCTCTTCGTATTGCGCGCCTAAAGGCTCGGCTAAATGCTCGCGCTCGAAGTCGTTGGGGAAGGGCTGGCCTTGTTCGCGCAGCGCTTTCAGCTTGGCGCGGCGCTCGGCGATGATTTGGTTTTCGTCTTGTTGCGGTTGCTGTTCTTGTTCGCTCATGATTAAACGCCTTGTTTCAAACTAGCTTCGATGAAAGTATCGAGATCGCCATCCAGCACTTTTTGTGTGTTGGAGATTTCGACATTGGTGCGCAGATCTTTGATGCGCGACTGGTCCAGCACGTAGGAGCGGATCTGGTGACCCCAGCCCACATCCGATTTGCCTGCTTCCAGTTTGTCCTGTTCCGTTTGGCGCTTGCGAATTTCTTCTTCGTATAAGCGCGATTTCAGCATGGCCATGGCTTCGGCACGGTTGCGATGCTGCGAGCGGTCATTCTGGCACTGCACCACGATGCCGGAAGGTGCGTGGGTAATCCGGATTGCGGAGTCGGTTTTGTTAATGTGCTGACCACCGGCACCGGAAGCGCGGAACGTGTCGACGCGCAAGTCAGCGGGATTGATTTCGATCTCAAATGACTCGTCTACTTCTGGATATACAAATACGCTAGCAAACGAAGTATGGCGCCCACCCGCCGAGTCGAACGGCGATTTGCGCACCAGGCGATGCACGCCGGTCTCGGTACGCAGATAGCCATAGGCATACTCGCCATCGAGCTTGAGGCTGGCGGAGCGGATACCCGCAACGTCGCCATCGGTCTCTTCCAGAATCTCAGCCTTGAAGCCCTTGCGCTCAGCGTATTTTAAATATTGGCGTAATAGCATCGAGGCCCAGTCACAGGCCTCCGTGCCGCCGGCACCAGCTTGAATGTCGATGAAGCAATTATTGGGGTCCATGGGGTTGGCGAACATGCGTCGGAATTCCATGCCCTCGATGGTTTTTTCGATGGCTTGTGAATCGTCATCAACAGCGAGTAGGGTATCGTCGTCGCTTTCGGCGCTGGCCATGTCGAACAGTTCTTGCGCATCCTTGAGGCCGCTATCGACCTCGATCAAGGTGTTGACCACCGCTTCCAAATTGCGGCGCTCGCGACCCAACTCTTGGGCGCGCTTGGCATCTTCCCAAATGCTGGGGTCTTCTAGTTGCTGCGAAACTTCGTTGAGGCGATCTTGCTTGATATCGAAGTCAAAGATACCTCCGCAAGTCGGTGCTACGGGCAGCCAAATCCGTGAGGCGGTTGGCGATGATATTGAGTTGTTCGGCTTCCATGGCGGGGCTTGCTTCAAAAAACCGCCATTTTAGCGCATTTGGGGCACTTCTCAGAAGAGAAACAATGCTCCGCCGCAACCCACGGCGACTGCTGCCATGGCAGGCAGGCAGGCCAAGGCCAAGGAGCGACCGCCGATGGTCAGCACCACTGACCATTTAAAAGCTAAATTTGCCAATAGGGCCAGCGTGATAGCGGCCACCACTTGGCCTTGCGCGAGCTGGCCTAAGTGCAACAAGCGCATGCTGGAAAGGGCGATGGCATCGACATCGACCAAGCCGGAAGCGAGCGCCACGGCATACAGCCCCTTATCACCGGCGATATTCGACAGCCAGGCCGAGGCTAACAATACGAGGGCATAGAGCAGTGCGAAACTGAGTGCGGTGCGTAATTCGGCGGGGTTGGTCATGCCGGGCATGGGTAGTTTTTCTTGAGGCTGGCGGCGCAAATGAAACAACGTGAACAGTAAGCCGAGTAACAATCCCGAACCCAATACGGGTAATAAGCGTGGTAGTAGTGCGGGTGAGAGTACGCTGGCAAGGATGGCGAGACGGGGCAGCACGACCAGATTGGCCAACAAAATAACGCTGATGGCTAGCCTGCGCATCTCCGGCTCGGCGCGTGCATGCTTGGTGTAAACCAGTGTGGTTGCCGTGCTGGAAACCAATCCACCCAACAGCCCCAGCAATACGCCACCATTGCGCTCGCCGAAGAGCCGCAACGCCACATAACCCGCTAAGCTGACGCCGGAAATCAACACCACCATGAGCCAGACTTGATACGGATTCAAGGCACCGAACGGCCCCATGTTTTGGTTGGGTAGAATCGGTAGCACGATAAACGTGACGACTGCGAATTGCAGTATCGATACCAGATCGAGGCGCGATAAGCCTTTTGAAATGCCTTCCAGTTCGGTTTTGTAATACAGCAAAGCGGTGGTGACGATGGCCAACATGATGGCCAGGGTTTGTTCGCCATACCACACCATCGCGCCGAGACTGAAGCACACCAACAGCGCAATCTGCGTGGTGGTGCCCGGCTCGGCAGATTTTTCGCCGAGATAGGCAGTGATGATGAAGGTGGCTACGGCCAACAGCGCAGCGGCTAAGATCCAGGGTGTACCTGATTGGCTCGCAAGCAAGGCGGCCAAAGTGCCAAACATGGAGGTGAGAGCAAAGGTGCGCACGCCAGCACGCGCTGCCGGATTGCGTTCGCGTTCCAGGCCGATCAAAAATCCCAGCGCCAAGCTGGTAGCGAAGGTGGTGAGGTGATCGATGTTCGGTCCGTCTAAGCCCGGTACACTCATGCCGCCTCCCAATGTTGCAGAATCAATTGCACGCTGCGTTGCCCTTTAAATTCGTTCACATCTAAACGGTACACCGCTTGGATGGTATTGGGGAGCGTTTCTGCATGAAAAAACAACATCGCTTCAAACTGCTGGCCATCGCGCAGCAACTGTAGTTTGGTGTGTTTGTCTTTCAAGATGCGCTGATTGGCCACTTGAAATTGATCGACGAATTGCGGCTCGGGAAAGCCTTGGCCCCAGACTTGGCGTGCCAGGGTTTGCGCGGTTTCGAGGTCGGCATCGGTGATGGGCAAGCCGCCATCGGTCTCGATGCTGCGCGCTAACAAGGCGGGGGTGAGCCATTCTTGCGCGACTGTTTCAAAAGCCGATTCAAATTGCGCGAGGTTGTCTTGCGCAATCGTTACCCCAGCCGCCATGGCGTGGCCGCCGAATTTTTTCAGCAACGTCGGGTGGCGTTTGGCGACCAGATCCAGCGCATCGCGCAAATGAAAACCGGGGATGGATCGCCCCGAGCCTTTCAGCTCGCCATCATTGCTTTGTGCGAAGGCAATCACCGGGCGATGAAATTTTTCTTTGAGGCGCGAGGCGAGAATGCCGATCACACCTTGGTGCCAAGTCGCATCGAACAGGCTCAAGGCAAAGCGTTCATCGGCGGTGATTTGTTCCAATTGCTCCAGCGCCGTTTCTTGCATACCGGCTTCGATCTCGCGCCGGGCGTGATTCAACTCATCCAAGGTACGGGCGAGTTCTTGCGCACGATTTGGATCGTCGGTAGTGAGCAGGGTAATGCCGAGCGACATATCGTCGAGGCGACCGGCCGCATTCAAACGCGGACCGAGCATGAAGCCCATGTCCCAAGTCGAAGCGCGCTGTGGGTCGCGCCCGGTGATTTGATACAAAGCGAGAATGCCCACACAAGCTTGCCCGGCACGAATGCGCGCTAAACCTTGGCGCACCAAAATGCGATTGTTGTCGTCGAGCTTCACAACATCGGCCACCGTGCCCAGCGCCACGATATCGAGCAGCTTGGCTAAATTGGGTTCAGCCTTCCCCGCAAAAGCACCACGCCGTCGCAACTCGGCACGCAAGGCCAGCATGACATAAAACATCACGCCGACACCGGCGATATTCTTGCTCGGGAAAGGGCAGTTCGGCTGATTCGGATTCACGATGGCATCGGCATCGGGCAAGGTGTCCGCAGGCAAGTGATGATCGGTGACGAAGACGCGCATGCCAAGACGATGCGCTTCTTCCACCCCGGCGTGGCTGGCGATGCCGTTGTCTACGGTGATGATCACATCTGGCTTCATGTCGGTTGCCAGGCGCACGATTTCCGGCGTCAAGCCGTAACCATATTCGAAACGGTTGGGCACTAAAAAATCCACAATGGCGCCGAATTCGCGCAGCGCACGCAAACCCACGGCACAGGCAGTGGCACCATCGGCATCGTAATCGGCGACGATCAGCAAGCGTTGCTTGGCGGCGATGGCGTCGGCGAGCAGGGTGGCCATGGTCTCGGCATTTTTCAGCTGCGCGATCGGTAACAGTGCGCCAAGCTCGGCATCCAATTGCTGCGGGTCGGTGACGTCGCGCGCAGCGTATATCCGTGCCAGCAATGGCGATAGGCCGTGCTGGGTGAGGCGTTCGTAATTGTTGGTGGCGAAGGGGCGGGTAGTGATGCTGGTCATGATTTCGGTAAATAATTTTTGAGGGATTTAGCGCGGCGCCAAAAGTGCCAGCGACCCGTGCGTGCGGTCGTAACACTCAGGCAGCCTTGTTCGCTAATTGCATGCAGCGTGACTTCAGATAGGAATCCGCGCCGTAGCGCATAGCATAAAGGTTTGATCCAGTCGGCTTCTAGACGGTTCAGTTTCGCGCGCCAGGCTTCATGATCGCCATACCACGCGGCATGGCGTAACTCATCCCACACCACAAAATGTGCAGCAGCCGTTTTTGCATGCGCCATGAAGGCGTCGAAGTTAAGCGGTAACGATTGTGGCGTCTGTTGGGCGGCGAGGGCGAGTCCGCGCGCCAGGGCATCATCTGCCCACAGTTGTGCTTTTAACGTTGGAGCGACTGGCTGTTCAGGAAAGACACCACCACCCCAAAACCATAGGCTGTTGATAGGGGCTTGCCCTTGCGCTTCGCGCGCCTGATTCACTGGGTGCGTATGCAGCAGCATTTGAATTTCAGTCATGATTTGATTCCAGCGCAATCCATCTTTGCCGCTAGGCAGGCTCGCGTTAATCCCTTGGCCCGCTACCGTCGGTAGCGCAGTCGTCACCAGTTCGGGCGCGGCATCCAGCGCCAAGTACCAGCGGGTCGGATGCGCTGCAATAAATTGCAATTGATCTTGTGCGAAGTGTTGATTGAGCGATTCGCTTAACGCGGCGGCCTCAGTTGCGGTGATCGCTAGTTGGCTGCCATCCACCAGCACTAATTGATCGCGCTGTGCTTGTAGATGCACGGGGTCGGCGCGCAACCAGTAAGCCTGATCGGGTGTACCGTCATCGGCGAGCAAGGAAATGCTGGCCATCGGCAACGAAGTATCGAGGCCATAATGCTTGAGCAACCACCTTTCCAAGCTCAAACCTGGATTGCCGTGGAGTGTGCCGCGTGCAAACAACCATTCCAGGTCGGGCAGATGCAATCCATGGTAGAGGTCGAGCATGCCGCCGGGTGGTTGTGGTGGCAGTAGATCAGGAATCAACAAGGTAAAGCGCATGATTGAGTGTAACATTTGAATGCCATAGTCTCGGATTTTTGAAAGCGATGATGGATCTCATTTTATGGCGTCATGCCGAAGCAGAAGACGGCATGCCGGACGCCAAACGACAATTGACCGCTAAAGGGCAGAAGCAAGCACAGCAAATGGGGGCTTGGCTCAAAGCCCGCCTAGCGCAAAATACTCGCATTTTGGTTAGCCCTGCCACGCGTACGCAACAAACCGCGCAGGCGTTGGCGTTGCCGTTTGAAACAGTTGCCGAGGTCGGCGTTGGCGCCAGTCCGGTTTCAATTCTTACCGCGGCTGGCTGGCCGGACGCGTCGCACTCGGTCTTGGTGATTGGGCATCAGCCAACGATTGGTCAGCTAGCCGCATTTTTATTGTGCGGTGAAGAGCAGTATTGGAGTGTGAAAAAAGGCGCCGTGTGGTGGATCAGCAATCGTGTGCGCCAAGACGAGATGCAAAACGTGCTGCGCTGCTCTGTTGCGCCAGACATGCTTTAGATGGATGTGCCAACACACTCTAAGGCAGTTGGTCGCGACAATATCGGCTAACTTCTACAGAATTACTAGTTTGGTTCCCTCGTGAAAATAGGCCTTTGCTGTAGTATTTCTTTATCCTGTTACCATTAAGATAAAGGATGTTGTGCGCTCATTCGCTATGGCTATCTGTCCAACTTCTAGCTCGAAGACCTTGAAATGTGACCTGCTTAGTAGTCAGTTTATCGATTAGGCTTTCCGCTAGACCCCTCGCGCTTGGGACGCCGGAGTGGCGAGCTACTAACGCCCAAAAATAGGCTTCTCCAAAGTCCTGTTCTACACCGGTGCCTTCTTTATACCTAAGACCAAG
>JAHECG010000103.1 GCA_024641855.1 Betaproteobacteria bacterium
ATGGCGGCTGGGAATATCCGGCGTTTCTGACAATTGCCCTCATTGTCCAAGCCTTACTTGGCCCAGGCGCTTTCGCCTTGGGTCAGGCTAAACCTCTTGCTGTTGCGCACGCCTAAATAGGTGACTCGACATGACTGCCCGCACCATTCAACAACTGGTTCAGGCGCACGCCGTCACTGAGGGCGCCGGTGTTACCGTACACCGCACCATCGGCACGCCTGCCTTGCGCAACCTCGATCCGTTTTTAATGCTGGATCATTTCGGCAGCGACAATCCGGACGAGTACATTGCCGGCTTTCCCGACCATCCGCATCGCGGCTTCATCACATTCACCTATATGCTCGACGGCCACATGCAGCATCAAGACAGCATGGGGAATCGCGGCGATCTGCGCGCCGGTGGTGCGCAGTGGATGAAAGCCGCCAGTGGTGTGATCCACTCCGAAATGCCGCAGCAAACCGACGGCCTGATGCGCGGCTTTCAACTCTGGATCAACTTGCCCGCCAGCGAAAAAATGGCCGATCCGGCGTACCAGGAATTTTCGCCCGAAGCGATCCCCGAAGTACGCAACGATGGCGAACGCGTGCGCGTTCTGCTGGGAGAATATGCCGGACAACGCGGCGTGATCGAAGACCCGACCACCGAAGTACAGTACCTGGATATTGCGCTGGATGCGCAGCGCAGTTTTAGTCATACGCTACGCAAAGACGACAGCGCCTTTGTTTACGTCTTCGAAGGCAGTGCGACGCTTGGCCCGACCGCGCTACCGCAACATAGCTTGGCGGCGCTCAGTCCTGGCGATTCGCTGGAGATCACCGCTGGATCAAATGGTGCGCGCTTTATCTTGGTATCAGGCAAAGCGGTACGCGAGCCGATTGTGCAATACGGGCCTTTTGTGATGAATACGCGCGACGAAATCGAACAAGCGATGCGTGATTATCGCGACAACCAGCTAGTGCAGAAAAAGGCCGCCATGCGCGGCACTTGAGTCGCGGCGACGGACTCGCACCGGGAAAGGCCCGCTGCTCAATCGCCCTCGTAAGATTGATAGGCCGAAAGAGCCACGAACAAGACGCACTTTGTCCTCACAACGTCACCTCCATCCCTGATTATTTCGCTAACGTCGTTCCAGGCCTGACGGCTTACGACGGGACAACCTGAACTTTCATTCGCCGCAACCGTAGGGCAAGCGTCAGCCATCGCGCAAAACTTGCCTGCTGAAAAGGAGTGTCTTGATGAAACTGAAACAAATCGCCCTGGGCACGGCCCTGGCCTGCGCATCCCTGGCTGCATTTTCCGCGCCACCGGCTACAACCACCAATATCAAAATTATTGCCATCAATGATTTCCACGGCAATCTGAACTCCCCCGGCAACTTCAACGGCATGCCTTCCGGCGGTGTCGATGCGCTGGCCGGCTTTGTCGCCGACTTGAAGAGCAAGAACCCGAATAGCGTGGTGGTTTCCGCCGGCGACCTGATCGGCGCCAGCCCGCTGGTGTCCGCCCTGTTTCACGACGAAGGCAGCATCGAAACCATGAATCGTCTCGGCTTGGAATTCAACGCCGTCGGCAACCACGAATTCGACGAGGGTCGCAACGAGCTGTTGCGCATGCAAAATGGCGGCTGCCACCCCACCGACCCCAATACCTGCCAAGGCGCCGTGGTCGGCACGCCGGTCCCATTCGAAGGTGCGAAGTTCAAATTCCTGGCGGCCAATGTATTCGATAGCGCCAGCGGAAAAACCATTTTCCCGGCCTTCAAGATCAAGGAATTCGAGGCCGAAGCCAAGGGCCATAAACACGGCGAGAAGGGCCGCAAAGAAACCGAAGCGCGCGTTGCCTTTATCGGCATGACGCTAAAAGATACACCGACCATCGTTACCCCAAGCGGCGTTGCCGGCCTGGAGTTCAAGGATGAAGCGGCCACCGTGAATGCGTTGGTGCCCAAGCTGCGCAAACGCGGCGCGCAAGCCATCGTGGTATTGATCCACCAAGGCGGTGCGCAAACCACGCCACCCAGCCCGGCCGACATCAATGGTTGCGTCGGCGGCTTGAACGGCAGTCCGATCAAAGACATCGTTGCGCAATTGGACGACTCGGTGGATTTAGTGATCTCCGGCCACACCCACCAAGCCTATAACTGCATGCTGCCCAACAAGGTCGGCCGCAACATTCCGGTGACCAGCGCCAACGCCTTCGGCCGTGTATTGACCGACATCGACATGAGCATCGACAACAAGACCGGCCATGTCGTGAGCGTGAGCGCCAACAACGTGGTGGTGGATCGCAGCAACGCCGCGATTGCGCCTAACGCCAGCATCAAGAGCATCGTCGACCAGTACAACACGCTGGTCTCGCCGATCGCCAATCAAGTCATCGGCTCCATCACCACCGATGCCACCAATATCGCCAATGCAGCAGGCGAAATGGATGCTGGCGATCTGATCGCCGACGCGCAACTGGCCGCTACTCAGCCGGCGCAATTCGGCGGCGCGCAAATCGCCCTGATGAATGCTGGCGGTGTGCGTAATCCGGGCTTTCTCTTCAGCCAAATCAGCGGCGGCGAGTCGGCCGGTGACGTGACCTACGGCGAAGCCTTTACCGTGCAACCGTTCGGCAACAGCCTGGTGACCATGACCCTGAGCGGCCAGCAGATCAAGGATGTGTTGGAGCAGCAATTTCCTGGTTGCATGGGCCAAGCCGTGCAACGCGTCATGCAACCCTCCAACGGCTTGAGTTATTCCTGGTCTGCCTCCGCTGCGCCTTGCAGCAAGATCAGCAACTTGAGCTTAAACGGTGCACCGATTGATCCTGCAACCAGCTACCGCGTCACCGTGAACAACTTCATGGCCACCGGCGGCGACGGCTTCAGCGTGTTCACAGCTGGCACTAATTTACTGGGCGGTGCGCAGGATATCGATGCCTTGGTGGCCTATATGGCCGGTTTCAAAACCCCGAACCCGGCTTACAATCCGGGCGATGTCGGCCTACACAAACCGCGCATCGCCAAGCGCCCCTGACACACAGAAAAATCCGGCAGGGACGTGTCGGGGCGTATTGCTCTTATGCCGCATCCTTCGGGATGCGGTTTTTTTTTGCGCGTGACGCATAGAGCGCAAGAGTAAACGCCGAGCTTGCCTGGAAGTTTTAAAGCGCGGCAAACCAAATGGGCTATACCAAATAAATCAAATTGTCATATCCAAGCTGTAATTTGTGCCTGACCTCTACTGCGGGAGTAATTTGTGATGCGCCCATGGATTCAAGCCTTGATGCTCGCGTTTGCATTGCACGCCGCCGTGTCGGCATCGGCCTCGACGATAACCGGAGCCGAAGGCCGCCTAGCCCCCTCCACCGACTACACCGTCGCCTTCCGTGCTGATGGCCTTTACGATTTTAGTGCGATCGATATCGGCAGTGGGATCACCGTCCATTTTGATGCCGGCACCACGCAAGCAACTTTATTATCGCTGGGGGACATCGTGATTGCCGGAATTCTGGACGCCACGGGCATAAACCTGACGCTGGAAACACCGGGACAGATATATGTCACAGGCGCACTCCTTGCGGGGAAATTGGATCTGATCACCGGCAATGTCTATGGCTCGGTCAATAATGGATCTGCGGGTGCAACACTATGTGTTATTGCCAGCGGCGGCTGTTCGACTCAGTCAGCGCCCCCTGCAAGCTATGGCGGGTATATTTCCATAGGGCCAGCGATCGGCGCCTTCATCCCTCCTTCAATCGATTCACCAGGTCCAGCAACAGTGATTCAGCCCGTTATTTTCTCGCCGATTACCCAGCCTGGTGTCATTACAGGTTTACTACCTAAGGCTGTTCCAGAACCCGGCACCCTTTGGCTAAGCTTAGTGCCAATATTATTTTTACTGCGCCGCAAACGCGCTCGCGAAAAAACGTAAACACAGAAAATCGATTCAGCGTACCGCAATCACCTGCACCACGGTCGGCATAAAGCGTTCGTACAACTCCTCGAAACTGGTATGTTCCGCCGGCTTGCTTTTGGCTGCCACGTCCCGTTCCTTGGGCAACAGCGCACGGAAGCTTGCGGCGCGCAGCAATTGACCGCTTGCGCCTAAACTCAAACCGAGCCATCGGCCATGGGCATCGAACACCGGCGCGCCACTGAAACCGGCGCTCTGCGCTATGGTGGTTTGCAAGGCATTGGGACTCACGGCACGAAATACCAATCCTGCGGAGAGTGCCGGATAAGCAGGCTCGGGGTTTTCTGCCAACGCATATCCCATGACCAGGCAGGCACGGCCCGGTGCAGGGGCGAGCAGCAGTTCCGCACCGAGCGGCGTTGAGATGGTATAGGCTTGGTCGAGGCGCAGCACGGCGATACCCTCTTGCGCCTGCAAGGCTTCCACTTGCGCGCGCCGCAGCTTGCCGAGTCCGTTGCGTACCCAGATGCCGCCCTTGGCGCCGTCTACGATGCGCGCCAACGTGAGCACGCGCCGGCCTTCATCGATGATCGCACCGCTGCCGGCATTCCATTGCGCGTCGACGGCAAGCGCAAACGGTTCCATGCTGGGGATAGGCCGTAGCGGATTAGCCTGCATCGTGGCAGACGCGGGCTGCAGTGCGGCGCGATTTTGCCAAGTTACAGACCCTGCGCGATCACCAGCCGCCAAGGCTGCACGGGCACGCAGCAAGTAAAGCGCAGTCGAAGGTTGATGGTTTGAAAACCAGGCATCCAATTCGTTAGCAGCACGCGCCGCCGCACCGCGGTCGATCAGAATTTCCGCGCGCGTGGCGAGTAAGAATGGATCGTCTTTAAACATTAATGCGGCTTGCTTGAGCCGTGCCAACGCACGCTCGGTTTGGCCATGGCGATCTTCGATATAAGCCAACTGCGCGGCGGCCGCCGCCGACTCGGCATGTTCGCCTGCAACCAAATAGGCAAACGACAAGGCTTCGCGAAACGCACCGGCTTGCAGATGCGCCCGCACCATGCCAACCTCGGCCTCGGCCGATTCGCCGTATTGCGTCGCCGCTTGCTCGTATAGCCCGGCTGCGCGCTGCGCATCGCCCGCAGCTAAGGCCTGCGCGGCTTGTCGCATCAACGCTGGCTGCCCCTCTTCCGCCGCTGCCAGCGGCGCAAAAAGGCACAGCAAAATAATCAAATGTGACTTGGGGTGCATGCGGCGGCGTTTCCGGGGTTCTTTAAATTTTCTAGGGGACATAAAGACACAGATCGATTCGGTGCCAAGACCGCTAACCGGTATGCCACAAAATCGAATATGACCCTCATAAAAAAACGCCGAGGCAATCGTCGGCCGCCTCGGCGTTGCTACAGCAAAACGAGCGCTTAACGGCGCTCGTCGTGCTCCGCTTCTTCGCGCTCTTCTGCGGCGCGGAATTGCTGCGCTACGAAACCGGGGAGATCAGCATCGTCGAAGGCGAACACAATGTAGCTGTTGGGGTTGTCGACGCCACCGACATTGGCGGTGAAGTCGTTGTCGTTCGCCACGAACAAGGTGTGCTTGATCGTGCCATTCACCACCACATCGGGGCCAAACGCGAGCCCTTCAAGCTTGGCAGGAATCTCCGTGCTGGCAATACCATTGGCGTTGAGCTTGGCGACCATATCCAAGAATAAGGTCTTGCTTACAGCCTTGGGTGCGAGATTAGCCGCACCGATGACGCCGCTCACATCCTGCGCAGCGGCGAGGTCGATTTTATAGATGTTTTTCACCACCGCCACAGAACCATCACCGCGCCCCTTGCCGTCGCGCTCGTCCACCAGCAATTCATGATCGTTGATAGCCACAATATCGCTTACCGTGGGGTACTTAGGTTTGGCGGTGCTGCCGATGTTGCTCAGCGCGTAAGCGAATTCCGTCGTAGCACCAGTTTTGATATCGATCTTGATAATGCGGGTGTAAGGTGCAGCGGTGCCGCCATCTTGAATCAGCGGGCTTTGCATCGCGCCAAATAACGTTTTACCGTCGGGGGTAATGGCCAAGCCTTCCATGCCCTTGTTAGCCACACGGCCCACGGTGTTGCCGCTGATCTCATCACTGCCCACCGGAAAGAGATTGGTCACAGCCAATTTGATCGGCAATGCAAAAGCCTTGATGCGTCGACCGGTCTCGCGATCGAATTGGTACACATACGGACCATATTCATCGGAGATAAACACGCTCTTGCCATCGCTGGACACGCGCACGCTTTCGGGATCGAAACGGGCGTTGCTCGGGTTGGTGGAAGGCTGGCTCGGATCGAAATTATCCGAACGGCCGGTGAAGTAGTGCGTGTGTTTGGAGTTCAACGCAGGTTCGCCGCTGCCAACACCCAAACCAGCGCCGCTGCCATAGACCAGCGGGGACTTGCTGGAGAGCAGCGTGGTGCCGGTCAGCATGGGCGTAAGCGTATACGGCAAGGCAGCACCAGCCACACTCGGTGCCAGAGTCATATGCAACGTTTGAAAGCGCGTGATGTAAGAAGCGGTATCGTCAACCGCGCTATTAAAGGCAACCGCATTAGGTCCGCGGTCTGGTACGCCAATAAACGTGTTGCCGCCGGCGTACGCCAGGCCAGAGCCCATGCCGCCGAGCAAATTACCGGCCGTGCCGTTTTCCAGCGGGCCTGCGGTTTGCAGGGCAACGTCTTCGTAGTTTCCATTGATGGCGCCAATAGCGATCAGATCGATGCTCGCGTGTGCCGTGTGCGCGGCAAACAACGACGCCAACAGAATAGCGATGTAATTGGTTTTTTTGCTCATGCCGATGCTCCTTAAGGATGGATGGTTGACGGACTGCAACCGGCATCATCAGCATGCAATGTGACAACAACATGATTCGGGGATGAGTCACCCAAGCTTGGATATCACGGCACCACTCAAAGAAGGCATTTATTTCTCAAAACCTGCGCTGGGTTCGTCGCCGCCCCCCAGCGCCTTGTACAACGCCACGTCCGTAGACAACACCTGACGCCGTGTAGTGACTAAACTTTGCTCGGCGCTGAAGGCTTCGCGGTTTGCGTCCAGCACTTCCAGGTAAGTGGCAAGGCCCGCATCGGCGCGCGCTTTCACACGCACAAGTCGGTCTTGTTGGCTGTGTAGATTTTTCTCCAAGGCGTGCAACTGCTCTAGATAAGTGGTGCGCGCGGCCAGGGCATCGGACACTTCGCGAAATGCTTGTTGGATAGTTTTTTCATAGTCGGCCACCGCGACGACTTTACGCGCTTGGGCCACATCGAGATTGGCTTGGGCTTGGCCGGCGTTGAACAGCGGCAAGCTCAACACGGGTTGAAACAGCCACGCTTGACTGCCGCCGCCGAACAAACCAGAGAGCTGCCGGCTGGCGGTACCGTAATTGGCGGTGAGGGCGATGCGCGGAAAGAAAGCCGCGCGTGCGGCACCGATGTTGGCATTCGCCGCGATCAAGCGTTGTTCGGCAGCGCGCACATCCGGGCGACGCAGCAATACTTCGGAGGGCAAGCCCGGTGCTAGTTCCGCCATCGCGGTTTGTTTCGAAACATCGCTTGCCGGTGGCAACTGGATCGCCATGCCGGTCAGCAAGCTCAAGGCATTTTCCATTTGCAGGCGTTGACGGTGCAGGTCGGCTCCTTGTGCACGTGTCGATTCGGTAAGGCTTTCGGCAGCCAGCGCATCAAGGTCGGTGGCTAATCCGGCATCGCGCCGTTTGCGAATGATGTCGAGACTATCTTCGCGATTTTTCAAGGTTGCATTTGCTAAGCGTTCGCGTTCGGCCAACTCGGTGAGTTGAAACCAGGTGTTGGCCACATCGCCAATCAGGCTGATCTGAAAACTCTTAGCCGCTTCATCGCTGGCGAGATACTGCGCACGCGCTGCATCGCTCAATGCAGCAACGCGGCCCCAAAAATCCAATTCGAACGTGGGGATGGCCAAGTTCAAATCTTTGCGCCGACTGATGGTACGCGCTTGGCTGAAACCGAGGACATCGGCCGGCGTGCGTGATGTGCTGCTCGATGCTTGCGCATTCAGCGCGGGAAAACGGTCGGCGCGTGCGATACCGGCCAAGCCACGCGCTTCATCGACGCGCGCCAACGCAATGCGCAGATCGCGGTTATTCGCTAGCGCGGCTTCGATCAGCGTGTGCAAGGCCGGATCTGCATAATAATCACGCCAAGCCGGCAAGGCGCTGGCTTTGGCATCGTTTACGCCAGCGAAATGCTCCGGCACGGGTGCCGCTGGACGCTCGTAATTCGGTATGAAAGAGCACCCCGCTAACAGTGTAAATGCGGCCAGTGCGAAATTGTTTTTAAACATGCTTGCTGCCCTCCCGTGGTTTGACAGGGAAGAGTTTGCGCACCACCACGAAGAATACCGGCACAAAGAAAATTGCCAATACGGTCGCGGCGATCATGCCGCCGATCACGCCTGTGCCCACCGCATTGCGGCTGGCCGCACCGGCTCCGGTGGAAATCGCCAGCGGCATCACGCCTAGAATGAAGGCAAAGCTAGTCATCAGAATCGGGCGTAGACGCAAGCGACAGGCTTCCAAAGTTGCGTCGATCAAGTCCATACCCTCCTCGTGCAGATGGCGTGCAAATTCGATGATGAGGATGGCGTTTTTCGCGGATAGCCCGATGATCGCAATCAAACCAACTTTGAAGAACACATCGTTGGGCAGGTCGCGGAAATATACCGCCGTCACTGCGCCAAGCACACCCAAGGGCACGACCAAAATCACTGTGAAGGGAATCGCCCAGCTTTCATATAAAGCGGCGAGTGCTAAGAACACCACGAACAAAGACAAGGCAAACA
>JAHECG010000170.1 GCA_024641855.1 Betaproteobacteria bacterium
GGGGTTATCATGCCAAGATTTCCTATTTTGAAAATTTTACTTTTATTTTTTGTGGTACCCATTTGCGTGAATTTAGCCCATGCGGCAACTTTGCCTCTTTATCTCACATCGACTATTTCAGAATGGGAACCAGAGTTTCGCTCAACTGTTGAAGATAATTATGCACGTTTGTTTCAACCGAAATTAAACAATGTGGAAGCACAATTGTTGCGTAAAGTACGATTCGAATTTCCGCGTGATCAAGACAGTGTGTTGTTTGGTTTTCATTCGCGCACAGATGGTGGGGTGGCTCTGCCGGTAGCCTCTTTACTGTTTCTAAAAGATCTTGCGACTGCACAGGCTTGGTTGGAGGTGTCTGGGTATTCGCCGCAAACGATTCTCGATTATCTGGCAATCATTCGACAGGGGCGACTTTCCGAATGGCCCGCGGCAGAGCGATTGCCACTGCAGGCGCTGGGAATTCCTGCTAATGCGCTAAGTGATCAGCGGATACTTGATCGTCGTAACGAGATATTGGACAAATCGATTATATTTATTCTTGGCCATGAGCTTGGCCATATCATTCAAGGTTTTTCAGCGCAGATTAATTGCAGCCAAAAAAAATCGCTCGGCAATCGTTGTGATTTTCAGGCATTGCAAAAAAGTGAGACGAGCGCGGATGTGTTTGCCGTAGAAATGTTTCGCCGGATGAAATTGGTGCCAAGTGCATCCAATTTTTTCTTTGCACTGAACTCGCGACTTTCATTTATGCCGTTTGAGTTTAAGCGTGATATTGATTGGCAAAATTATGCAAAAGGACAGGAACATCCGCTTGATTCTGTTCGAATTAACACTGTGGCAACGCTTATAGAGCAGGATTTAACTTCATTTAGCAGTGGTTTTACTTCACCGGCAGAAGGCACGTTAAAGGTAAGTAACGGTGTGAACGACCTGCGTATTCTTGCACGCTTAATAGATGATCGCGAACTTTCTGGACTGCAGATTTCATGGGCAAAGTCGCTTGCACCGGAGGACATTAAACCTCGCCGTAGCCACGAACCTAGATTAAGACCTACCAGAAACGATCTCAGCGCCACGCAACCTTTAGTGGGATATTTTTCCGGTAAGGCGCAATTTTCAAGTGGCGGTAGCTTGCCGCTTGAAGTTGTTTTAAGGGCGGGGGAAGGGGGAACTCGGTTGATCGGGGACGCTATGCTGGGTGGAATTCGGGGCCGTATTGAAGGTCGCCACAGTGACTTAAAGCACGCAAGTGCAACGTGGGCTGTTGCGGGGGATACTTATCAATTGACGCTTGTTGCTAGTCCGTTGTTAGGTCACCTACAAGCGACATATCAATCTACAACAAGCCCAAGTGCGAAGGGAGAGTGGGTTTTAGATAGAAAACAGCCCTCACGATGATATAGGTTCAACGCTCACAGCGCGGTTCGCTTAACTTTCTAAGTGGAATTAAACCGTAAAAGCCTGCTCAATCCGCGCCAAGGCTTGCTGCAAATTCTGCATAGAGGTGGCGAAAGACAGTCGTATGTATCCGTCCAAACCAAAGGCCGAACCGGGCACTACAGCTACACCATTTTTTTGCAAAAGATAACTGCTCAGCGCAATATCCGTCGCTTCACTGATTAAGCCTTTTTGATGCAGATTGGCGATGGCTTGGCGCACATCGGGGAAGGCGTAAAACGCGCCGCCGGAAGGCAAGCATTTCACCCCAGGGATTTTGTTCAAGGTGTCGACCACGTACACATGGCGCTCGCGGAAGGCTTTGAGCATGGGGTCGATGCAAGCTTGATCGCCATTCAACGCGGCCTCGGCTGCAACCTGTGATATCGAAGTTGGGTTGGAGGTACTTTGCGATTGCACATTGGTCATGGCGGTGATGATGGCTTCTGGCCCTGCGGCATAGCCAATACGCCAGCCGGTCATGGAATAAGCTTTGGATACGCCATTCAATACCATGGTGCGATCGTACAAATCAGGGCAGGCATTGAGGATGTTGCTGAATGGCACTTCCTCCAACAAGATATGCTCGTACATATCGTCGGTGGCGATCAGGATATCCGGATGCTTGCGCAGCACTTCTCCCAGGGCACCCAACTCAGCTTGGGTGTAAACCGCGCCGGTGGGGTTGCTGGGGCTATTGATAACGACCAAACGTGTTTTAGGCGTAATAGCCGCAGCTAATTGTGCTGGGGTGATTTTGAAGCCTTGTTCGATACCGGCATCGACAATCACTGGTTTGCCGTCGGCCAGAATCACGATATCCGGGTAGGAAACCCAGTACGGTGCAGGAATGATGACTTCGTCGCCGGCGTCGATGACCGCCTGAACCAAGTTGAAAAAGCTCTGTTTACCCCCACATGAAACCA
>JAHECG010000104.1 GCA_024641855.1 Betaproteobacteria bacterium
GGCAAAGGTTTGATTACTTTCAAGCGTTTCCCTTGCAGCACGATATTGCTTGATCCATTCCATCGGCGTTAGCCCGGTGTGCACCCGAAATGCACGCGACAGCGCGCTAGCATTGCTATAACCGATCGCATCCGCAACCCACTGTACGGATTTGCCTTGGCGCAATAGCGATTTAGCCACGCCGAGACGCCATGCGCTGAGATAACTGCCAGGCGTCATTCCCACTGTTTCGCGGAACTTAGCGGCAAAGCGTGCGCGTGACATTCCTGAAACGGCCGCAAGTTTTTCCAACGACCAATCGCGAGCGGGTTCCGCATGTATGGCATGGATGGCTTTCTCTAAGCGTGGCTCTGCAAATCCGGCGAGGAGGCCGATTTTCAATCGTTTTTGATCCATTAAGTCACGCAACACTTGAATGAACACCACTTCGATGAGCCGATCGAGAATCGCTTGTCGTCCACAGTGCGTTTCCGCCGCTTCGCGAAACAACACTTGCAGTGACAGATCTAACGTTGGCATGTCGCGCAAGCGGATCAGTACCACATCGGGCAGAGCGCTCGCGAGTGGATTGCTCAAAGCGTTATCAAACGCCATGGAAGCACACAGCATTTGTACCTCGCAGTTGTTTGGGGTTAACAGGTGCGTGGTCGGGTTCATGTAGAAAAAAAGGCTGGGCTCGTCGATCACTAAGGGCGCGTGGTCAGGCGATTCGATATGCAACGTGCCGTGTTGCAACACGTGGATGTAGCCTAGGCCATCAGAATCGTCAAAGCGCGCCGTTTCGCACATCGGACCGACTTGGAAGACCCGTGCTTGTAGCTCGAAATATTTCAATAACTCCAGGAGACGGTCACCCATAAAAGATACTCAATGTATATTTATTGATATTAAATGATACCAAAAGTATCAATCGGGTAGGCAATATTCCCCCTCGCCCCAGAGGCGTTTATGTACCTGCACATTTTCATTAGGAGAGAAAACATCATGACAAGACTTCTTAAAACGCTCATACAGAGCAGCGCCGTGATTACGATTCTGTTTAGCGGCGGAATGGCTATGGCCGACAGCAGCATCGGTGCAGCCACTTTCAATAATCAAGGGGAGCTGAAATTGCCAGAGAGATATCGTGAATGGGTGTTCATCGGCGCGCCGTTGACCCCGCATGGCCTCAATAAAGGTAAGGCTGGTTTTCCAGAGTATCACCATGTCTACGTAAACCCGGATGCCTTCGCTATTTACCAACGCAGCGGAGAATTTCCGGAAGGCACTGTCATCGCCAAGGAGTTGGTGTTGTTGCAAAAAGGAGATTTCGAGGATGGTTCGAAGATGGCTCCATCCGGCCGAGGTTATTTTGCGGGTACGTTCAATGGCATGGATGTCATGGTTAAAGATAGCGCGCGCTTTAAGGAAACCAATGGCTGGGGGTTCTTCAACTTCGGCCATTACGCGCCGCCCTATGCCAAAGTTTCCAAGATCGAGCCGGTTAAAAATTGCGCCGCTTGTCATAGCGCCAACGCAGGCAAGGATATGGTGTTCAAACGCTATTACCCAGTATTGCACTGAAAGCGACTTTGCACCTGAGCTGAGGCCCGCCGCACGAACAGCAGCGACGGGCCTTACAGCATAGCCGCTTCCGACGTGAAGTCTTACCGTCATTCATTCGCGTTGCAGGTCGTCAGCGGGCAGGTCTATAAATCTAGCAAACCACCCCGGCGTCCCAATACACTGCCAATGCTATTTATCTAGGCCTGACCGCGGCTTGTGTTTTGTGAAAGTGATCGCCAATTTTTCGACGTTAAGAACTCCTTGATCGTGCGCAAGGGAACGGTGAAAAATATGATGTCAATACTGGCCCAATTTCCCCTATCCTTACTTAGAAGCCTGAATATTTACTATGCTGAAAGAACTATCTTAGTAATTGTGATGAACTGTATCGTGCACGCATCTAAGTGCGTTGCCAATTTGGCGTTTGATCATCGTTGCAACCAGCCTTCGGAGTGCGTTCAGTTCCACGGTGCTCAGCCGTTTTCGGCAAGAATGATCGGGCGTCACATCCGTCGTAAGGGAGTCCAGCATGAGCATAGAAAATAAACCCCAAGCGCCAAGCCCTAGCGTACAACCTGGGGCAGAAGCCAGTAAAGCGGGTGGTACGACTGCCAATCTGATCGAGGCCAGCAACTGCCATACAATTTCTTGTGGGTGGATGCAGGAGAACTGGTTCTGGGTTCTCGTCTATGGGCTCATTTTTTTATATTTTGTCGCTCGGCTGATTCTGCTTCCACAGGCAACCGACATCACGGATGAGTCGCGGTGGGGATATTTAATACACGCGCTGAGATTACCCTTGGGGATCCTGTTTGCGGCCGTGTTCGTACACTTATTCAGTGATCGGATTCCACTGCCGCCAGCGGAAGGTCTCGCAGAGGACGAAAAGCGCAAAGTGCTAGAAAAAAATCGCCTGCACCGAAGCTTGCAGCGGCGTAATTGGATGATTTTTGCATTTGGTTTTATGTTGTTGTCACTGCTGACCCCGATTTATGTGTTCAGTGTGGCCTGGGACAAAATACCCGGGTTAGGCGCTTCAGCAACGAACTCATCCACCCAAGTTGCAGTCACCCCGTTAGCCGTTTTCGTTGGCTGTGCCTTGGATGATGGCCGTGGTGAGTTGAGCTGCAAGCCTACCGATGCTCAGAAGTCCACCGATGCTCAGAAGCCCGCTGATGCTCAGAAGTCCACCGATACTCAGAAGCAAGGAGACATTCAGAAGGCATCCAAGGGTAAGAATGTAGCTGAGCCTAAGAAGGAAGCAGAGGCCAAGGCGTCAACCAATGACAAAAACCCATCGGCTAAGAGTGCATGGGCGCTGAATATTGGTGGCTATGTCACCAATGCGTCGCAATGTCTCGTGATGAATGCCAATACTGTATGTCAGGTTCGAGGTGGTTTGCTTGTCCCGCTCTATGTCATCATCCTCGCGCTCTTGGGCGGCAGTATCAGCCTGACGCGACGACTGCCGGAATATCAAAAGCGTGCAAGTCCCGAGTATGCGGCAACAGAAACCGAAGCAAAATTGTCACAACATGAATTTCGTGAGTACTTGGTATTTCAAATGGTCCAGTTTATTTCGGCACCACTGATCGCGATTCTGGCGTACTACCTAATTGCACCGAGTACCACCCAAGCCGCAGTCGCCTTGGCCTTCACCGCAGGATTTGCTTCCGAGTCAATCCTGCTGATGGTTCGCGCAGTGGCTGAGAAGCTCGCGCCGACGAGTCCCTCGTCGAAAACTAACACGGGAACCATAGCCGGTGTTGTGGTGAGCATCGACGCGGATGGGAAAGAAACGCTACTCAAAAATACTGAGGTTTCTCTCGCGGCCTCTTCTCATGTGCGGGCGATCACGGATAAATACGGGTTCTATATCCTAAGCAACGTGCCGATAGGAGAGCATGGCATAAAGGTAAGCCCGGAAAAAAATATCGCTCACCTCCAGTCGATATCCGGTTCGGTAAAAATCGAACGCGCGCTGGAAGTCGTGCAAAAAAATTGGGAGCTGATGGAGACAGCGGTTAAGAAACCAGAGGCTCATCAAGCATAGATCAACGCAGGCGTCATTTTCAGAACAGAGATGCTACCAACCTTGACCAGGCCCGCGTTGTAATACTTCCCGTAATGGCGGTAGAAATTTTGTATCCTACGACCGGCCGCCGCTATAACAAAAGCCATCGGGTTGGCTGATCGCTTATGCCAAGTGTATGCTACATTGAAACTGGAGCTTGACGGCGATGTCCCGCGTAGCACCCACACCAAGCACGAAAATCGCGATCGGGTAGTGACACCATCGGTGATAGTAGACCCTACATCGAAATGCTGTTCGCGACGGCTAAAGTTTTTTCGTGCCCATATGAGCCACACCAAATCAAGCAGCAACAGAGTACCCATCGCGCCACGGCAATTGCAGGGGTGGTGTTTCAACTAATTTCTTCAGGGAGCTGGAATGACGACTTCATTTATCTACAAGACCGAGCGGCCATGGCCTAATGCGCGTTTTAGCGTGGGCGTTATCATCGGTCACACGACGACGGATGCTTGCAAAATTTGGGTGCGCACGGGCGCAATCGGAAAATATGTATTGGTGATTTATCCCGCCGCCATAGACACAGATGGCGCATTGCGGCGCAGCCTGAGTGCGGTTCCATTCCCGGGCATTCCGAAAACGATGACCAAGCATTTCAAGGCGTATGCGATCGAGATCAACGATTTTTCTAGCGACACGACCTTTGTTCAGTCGGTGGATAAACTGGCCGCAGGCACGGAATATCGTTATCTCATGTATGGCAGCGACAGTAGCGGGGTAGAGCGTGTCCTGTTTGGGCAAGACAACCCAAAGGATCCGTTGGCCTATAGCTTCCGTACACTACCGAAAGGCAAAGTACCTTTCTCATTCGGTTTTTATTCCTGCCATATGCCATACACCCAATCCCTGTTTGGGCGGCTGAGCATCGACAACATGGAGATGTGGGATAGTTTTGCAGAGACCTTGGCACGCCATAGAAAGAACGGCGATCTTTCCTTCATCATTGGTGGTGGCGACCAAGTCTACGTCGATGGCGTCGATCAGCTCAATATATGGACTTACCTGAAGAGCCGCATGCGCAAAGAGAATGGCGTCGTATTGCCCGGCAAAGAGGACATGCTCAGTTGGTATCGAGATATCTACCGCGGTTACTGGGGATTCCAGCAGGTCAAAGAAGTGTTCTCGCGATACCCCAATTACATGATCTGGGACGACCACGAACTGGGTGACGGCTGGGGCTCCTACTACCTGGAGAAAGGGAGTAAAGCGGACGAGATGAATGAGATTTTGGGCGATTGGAAAAGCCAGGGCTTGACGTATAAAGATTGTGAAGAACTGTTAAGCAACATGCGCGCGAGTGCCGAGCAGGTCTATCGGGAATACCAACACCAGCACAATCCAGAGGGCGCTGCGCCGGGTTCGTTGGACTATTGCTTTAAAGCCAATGGCGCGGCTTTCTATTTTCAGGATGGACGTGGACATCGCGATATCAACCGGCGTTCGCCGCGCATACTGGGCCTGCAACAGTGGCAACGCTTTGAGGCCTGGCTGGCAGCGCTAGACCCAAGTGAGACGCCTTTTGTCTTTGTCACCTCGGCCGTTCCCCTGCTGCATCTTAAATCGTCGCTGGTTAACGCCACCGGTGTTTTTCCGGATATCGCCGATATGGAAGACGATCTGCGCGATGCCTGGGAGCACAATTTGCATGATAAGGAACGCCAGCGTTTCCTTGCGGCACTTTTTAGTGCCGCAAACCGTGGCCTCAAAGTGTGCGTCCTCAGCGGCGATGTGCATGTGTCAGCCGCCTTCCGCCTGACCGACGACAAGACCGGTGCCGTCATCTACCAACTGACATCAAGTGCCATTACCTATAGTGTGCCACTCGCCGCAAGCTGGGTGTTGGGTGCAGTCACCGAAGACAGCGGCGAGAGCTCGGACGGTTACTCGTTTACCCGCTTAGCACGCTATACAGAACGCAACTATGCCCTGATTGAAGTGAACCCAACCAGCGGAAAAGTGATTTTCAAACTGTACGGACCACAAAGCATTACCCATCCTGAAAGTGAAGAAAAGAAACCCGTAACCGACTCCATGGTCAACATCGAGCTTGTGTTCTAAAGCAACGGTCTTCAAGCGTGCACCGCTCACTGGAGGTGCACGCTTGTGGTTAGGCATTCCCCTCGATCCCCCTATTTTGACTTTAGCCGGTATAGCCTGAAGTTAACGATTGGCATAGCTATCTTTAGCCAAGGCCGATCTGTATTATCCATGTATATGCTGATTGGATGTTAGGGCGGCCTGGTAATGGGTCATCAGGTGCGGGCGATCAGCATGCGCGGAGATTCTTAACTATCTAAACCGGTAGGGCTAGTCGGGTGCTCGGCACCCATGCCCACAATAAGGAGCATCGCATGTTTGCGTTTATTTCTAATTCTTTATTCAAACCCTTCGTGAGTGTGGCGAATAATTTGCCGTGGCTAAGCAAAAAAATCAATGCGGTGGCGATCAATAATACGGTCAACGTCTGCAGGCATAGGCCACACCCCTGGAGCACCGTGCATGATTATGTTTCTTGGACTTCGTTGACTGATCAAAGCTGGAGTGCCCGCCATTTGCCGCCGGTAAATAAAACAGGGCTTCCTGCGCCAGATGCGCTTAAAGATTTTTTCATTCGAAAACAAAACACGCAACAACTCTGTAAGAAATCCACCTGTCTATTTCCTGCTTTCGCGCAGTATCTGACAGATGGATTTATTCGTACCAAGATGCCCAATGCGGGTGAGCCAGACGACCCATTGAGAAAGCAAAATAGCTCTAACCACCAAATTGACCTTTGCACACTTTATGGGCGTACGCCGGAACAAACCAATCAGTTACGCACAAAATCAGAAGCACAAGGAACGCGCGGTCAATTAAAGTCGCAAACGATTTCTGGCGAAGAATATTCTCCATTTCTTTTCGAGCCGGACGGCTTGGCTGAAAAACCGGAATTTTCGAAACTCGACAAACCTCTGGGACTCGACAAGTATCCTGACCCCTCGTTTCGAAGCAAGATATTTGCGACCGGTGGCGACCGCGTCAATAGCGCCCCGCAAGTGGCCATGATGAATACGCTGTTTTTGCGTGAGCATAATCGCCTCGCAAGAGCGCTGGAAACTGCGTATCCGACTTGGGACGATGAACGCGTTTTTCAGGTCGCGCGAAACACCGTAATCGTGCTGTTCATCAAGATTGTTGTTGAGGAATATATCAACCATATCTCACCCGCACCGTTTCGGCTCTTAGCCGATCCCGCGGTGGCATGGAATGCGCCGTGGAATAAACCCAATTGGATTACGACCGAATTTAGCCTGCTATATCGCTGGCACTCATTAATTCCCGATGAGATCAAATGGAATGGCAAATCGTATTCAGCGCCGCTCACCTTCATGAATAACCAGCTCTTGCTTGATGCGGGTCTCGTGCGTGCTTTTACCGACATGAGCACTCAACAGGCTGGCCGATTAGGGGCCTTCAACACCAATGCCGGGCTTGTTGGCTTTGAGGTAAAGGCGATCGAGCAGGGCCGTCTATGTCGATTAGACTCCTATGCCAGTTATCGAGAATACGTTTCACTGAGCAAACCAAAGACTTTTTCAGATATATCTAGCAACAAAGAGGTCGTCGACTTTTTGGCAAAACATTACGCAAGTCCCGATGACGTGGATTTTTATATTGGATTGTTCGCGGAAGACACAGAAAAAAACTCCCCCTTGCCGCCGTTGATTCTGCGTATGGTCGCTGTAGATGCATTCTCGCAAGCACTAACCAATCCCTTGCTTTCAGAACATGTATTTCAGCCTGAAACATTTTCAACAATCGGTTGGGAAGCGATTCAAGCAACGGGGGCGTTGCGGGATGTGCTCGATAGAAACAGCCCCAAAGGCGTGGGTAGCGAGCGCATCGGCATGACGTCGAGTAGCTGGGCATATAGCTAGAGGGTTGGCGCATGCAAATAGGCTGGCTGCGACGCTAGACTGACCCAGATCACTGCTTTAACGGGATACATTAGACTTACAAAACGAAAGGAAAGTGAATGCCCAAACCCAGCGAGTTTTATATCGGCGTTCTAGATTTTTTCGCGATCTTGCTACCAGGCGCCATCGCAACAGCAATCTTATCACCGTGGTTAGCGCATTGGATTTTTGGCCCCCTGATTGACAAGCCTACAAGTGAATCAGGCTTATGGGTGATATTTCTGACCTGCGCTTACTTCTTGGGCCACCTCATTTTCCTAGTGGGATCTTATATCGATGTTCTATACAATTCGCTGCGCGAGCGATTCAATCCCTATGGCAACCAGAGCGCCTATCAATGTGCCACGCGCATTCGCAACACATTAATCGATGAAGCCGAGCAAGAAGCATTGAACACGTTTCAATGGGCCAGGTCCGTCCTCATCTTAAAAAACCCAGTGTCAGCAGAAGACGTACACCGCCTGGAGGCAGATTCGAAGTTTTTCAGAAGCCTGTTGGTCGTATTTTCCTTGGCCTCCGCATCCTTCTTAGCCAATGGTCGTATGGTTGAGGGGATAGTCGCGCTGGCTTTGGTTATTCCCTGCTTTGCGCGGTACTACGAGAGACGTCTCAAGAGCACGACCCAGGCTTATATTCATATCGTCTCCATGCACCGCCTCGGTCTCCTGCAAGCAGATAAAAAACAAACGCAAGGGGGTTGAGACATAAACAGCTTAGTCTCAATTATTTCCGAGAAATTATAAATTGAGCTTGGCCCATTGTATTTAAAAGCACCGAACCCTGCGTGGAGATTTCAGTGCCGGGCAAATCCGCTTCATTAATCGCTGCCTATAAAGCCACGCACTACCGGGTGTTTGTGCCGGGCGCACCGATCACCTTGCACATCAACGAATATAGTGATTATGAGTCTATACGCTTGGTGACCGCCCCAAATTCGGGGCAGGTCAATTTTGTATCATCTATTTTTTGGACGCTGACGATTTGTCTTATGTCGTCAACCGCCGATAAATATCCGCCACCTTCAACGGCAATTT
>JAHECG010000022.1:0-11979 GCA_024641855.1 Betaproteobacteria bacterium
AACTTTATGTTTATTCTGAACTTATGAAAGAGGGAGTAGAAGAAATGGCTGTAGAACGTACCTTGTCCATCATCAAACCGGACGCCGTGGCCAAGAATGTCATTGGTAAGATTTATTCACGCTTTGAGTCCAATGGCCTGAAAGTAATTGCTTCAAAAATGAAATGGTTGTCTAAAGCCGATGCCGAAGGTTTTTATGCCGTTCACAAAGGCCGTCCATTTTTCAATGACTTAGTGGACTTTATGTCTTCTGGCCCAGTGATGATTCAGGTCTTAGAAGGCGATAACGCGATTGCCATGAATCGCCAACTGATGGGCGCTACCGATCCAAAGAAAGCCGAAGCTGGAACCATCCGCGCTGACTTTGCTCAGAGTATTGATGCGAATGCCGTTCATGGTTCTGATGCCCCTGAAACTGCGGCTGTTGAAATCGCTTACTTTTTCCCTGCAATGGAAGTCTATTCCGGCCGCTAATGATCAATCTGCTGGATTTCGATTTACCTGGTTTGACGCATTATTTCGCCGAAATAGGCGAGAAGCCTTTTCGCGCCAAACAGGTCATGCACTGGATACACCAAAAAGGTGCGAGCGATTTCGAGCAGATGACTGATTTGGCAAAATCGCTGCGTGAGAATCTCACGCAGCGCGCTGCAATAACCGTACCGAAAATCCGCGAGGAATTCCGTTCGGAAGATGGGACGGTTAAGTGGTTGATTGACACCGGCGCTGGTAATGCGGTCGAAACGGTATTTATTCCTGAAGACGATCGCGGCACTCTTTGCATATCGTCACAAGTCGGCTGTGCCTTGGCTTGCACGTTTTGCTCCACTGGGCGCCAGGGGTTTAACCGCAATCTTTCCGTTTCCGAAATCATCGGCCAACTTTGGTTGGCGAATAAAGCCTTAGGGAAAGATCCAAAAGGTGAGCGCATTATCAGCAATGTGGTGATGATGGGCATGGGTGAGCCACTCACTAATTTCGATAACGTCGTAACTGCGCTCAATATTATGTTGGACGATCACGCTTATGGTTTATCTCGACGCAGAGTGACCGTGAGCACCTCAGGCGTCGTACCGGCGATGGATCGATTGGCTGCAGCCTGCCCGGTCGCTTTAGCTGTCTCTTTACATGCACCAAATGATGCTCTGCGTGATGTTTTAGTTCCGATAAATCAAAAATACCCACTGGCAGAATTAATGGCGGCATGCCAGCGATATCTTGATTTTGCGCCACGCGATTTTATTACTTTTGAATATGTTTTATTGGATGGAGTGAACGATAGCTTGAACCATGTCGCTCAGCTCATTGCGCTAACTCGTGATGTCCCCTGTAAATTTAATTTAATTCCGTTCAATCCGTTTCCCGATGCCGGTTATGAACGCTCTAAACCAGAGGCAATTCGTCGATTTCGTGAGGCATTGCAGGCAGCGGGTTATGTAGTCACAACACGCAAAACCCGTGGAAGCGATATCGATGCAGCTTGCGGCCAATTGGCGGGCCAAGTGCTAGATAAAACGAAACGTAAGCTGCACAAAGAGGGAGTCACCCTGTGATAGATAAAATTCTGATAGCGCTGGGCTTGTTGCTCAGCAGTACTGTGTTTTCTGCACCGCAGGTACCGGGTATGCCGCCAAACTACACCCCGTCTTCGGAAGAAGATTTAATCGCATATGGACGGGCTAAAATCCATACTGAATTGGGATCGCAATATTATGGATCCGGACAAATTGGTGTAGCGCTAGATGAATTTACGATTGCATTGGCCGCCGAACGGCGCTATGTCCCTGCCAATTACATGTTGGGTCTGGTCTACATGGAATTAAAAGACGACGCGCAAGCCGAACAATATTTTAAACGTGCACTGGAGTTGGATAACGGAAATTCAGAAGCACACAATAATTACGGATGGTTTTTGTGCCAACGCGGCAAGATTGAAGATTCGATTCAGCAGTTCATGTCGGCACTTAAAAATCCCTTGTATGAAACGCCGGATAAACCTTATGTGAATGCCGGCCTGTGCTCACTTAAACGTCAAGATGATAAAGCGGCCGAGGAGTTTTTTCTCAAGGCATTAAAACTCAACCCGAATCAACCGCAAGCTTTACTGGCACTGGCAGATCTTTATTTACGTGCCAAAGATTTGCCCAGCGCCCGCGCACAAATTTTACCGTTTATGAAAACGCATCAACCCACGGCAGAAGCCTTGTGGCTAGGTGTGCGTATCGAACGGAAGTTAGGCGATCGGAACTCACAGAAAAGCTATGAACAGATGTTGCAACAACGTTTCCCGCTATCCAAAGAAACGCAGGCATTGGCGACGGGGCGCTACGAATGACCGAAGAATTACAGTCGCCAACGGGTGCAACTGCGCCTTCCCCGCAATTAGGAGAACTCCTGATCGCTGCACGCGAGCAATGGAACCTATCCGCTGCCGATTTGGCCCGACAAATGCGTCTTGGTTTACGGCAAGTCCAAGCCTTGGAAGAAAACCGTTTTGACGCTTTACCGGGCAACACATTCGTCCGTGGTTTCATTCGTAATTATGCGCGCATCGTTCAGACTGACCCGGCTCAGTTTCTCGCAGCCTACGAACGTAATCGTCCTCAAGTTCTGCATCCCGATATTGAAAGTAGCGCCGAGCAAATCGCATTCCCGAGCAAAACCACGCCAAAGTGGGTATGGTATCTCTTGGTTTTACTTCTATTAACGCTGGTGACGCCACTGCTTATCTATCTGGCGCTCCATGACGATGAGCTCACGCCGAAGCCACGCAAGGCCACGAATGCATCCGTCAATATAAAGACGCCATCTGCCAGCGTTGCCCCCCTAACGCTACCGCCACCGCACGCCGAATTGCAACACGCCACACCAAACACGGCTTCTGGGATATCTATAACGGCCGACAGCACGTCAGAAAAACCACCTTCCGTTTCACCGACGAACGTCTCTACCGGTGATGCAAATGTTCAGCTAAATTTTGATGGGGATGCATGGGTTGAAATACGCGACAAATCCGGAAAAATTGTTTTTTCAAAATTAAATCGACGTGGTGAAGTGCAAGTCTTGCAAGGACGCGCACCGTTTTCTGTGGTGGTTGGCAATGCGGGGCAGGTCAGAATTAACTATAATGGTAAGCCCTTCGACTTGGCCCCATTTATTAAAGTCAATGTTGCTCGTTTCAATCTGGAGTAGCTATGTTGTACGTTCACAAAATTCCTCGCCGCAAGAGTCGTCAAATTAAAGTTGGCTCGGTGCTGGTCGGTGGCGATGCACCGATTTCGGTGCAGACGATGACCAATACTGAGACCACTGATGTCGATGCGACAGTGGCGCAAATCGAGCGTGCCGTAAAAGTCGGTGCGGACTTGGTTCGCGTCTCGATCCCCAGTATGGAAGCAGCGGAAGCGTTTGGCCTCATCAAAAAACGCTCTCCGGTGCCATTAATTACCGATATTCACTTTGATTACAAAATTGCACTGCGTGTCGCTGAATTAGGCGCGGACTGTTTGCGTATTAACCCAGGCAATATTGGTCGTGATGATCGAGTACAAGCCGTTGTCCAATCCGCCAAAGATCACGGTATTCCCATTCGTATTGGCGTGAACGCGGGTTCGTTAGAAAAAGATTTGCAAAAAAAATATGGCGAACCAACGCCTGAAGCATTATTGGAATCGGCATTGCGACATGTCGAAATTCTTGATCGTTTGAACTTTTACGATTTCAAAGTCAGCGTAAAAGCATCGGATGTATTCATGGCGGTGGAGGCTTATCGTCTACTCGCGCAAAAAATTGATCAACCCTTACATTTAGGGATTACGGAGGCGGGCGGTTTTCGCTCTGGTGCAGTGAAGTCTTCCATCGGTTTAGGCATGTTGCTGGCCGAAGGTATCGGCGACACCATCCGAATTTCTTTGGCAGCCGATCCTATCGAAGAAGTGCGCGTAGGTTTCGATATTTTGAAAAGCCTGCATTTGCGCAGTAAGGGCATCAATATTATTGCTTGTCCCTCATGCTCACGCCAAGAATTCGATGTGATTCGTACCGTCAATTTACTGGAAGCACGCTTAGAGGATATTTTAGAACCCCTCGACTTAGCGGTGATTGGTTGTGTGGTTAATGGTCCAGGCGAAGCGCGCGAGGCTGATATCGGTCTCGCCGGTGGCCAACCTAATTTGTTATACGTGGATGGAAAACCAAGCCATAAAGTCACGGAAGTAGAATTGGTCGACGAATTAGAGCGTCAAGTACGTGCAAAAATTGCTGCATTAAAAGATTCAACAAACGACGTCATTCCCATTAAAGCCATCGGTTAGGGCGCGCAACAAATCTAAGGAACAAACGGCTAAAGCCGTGTGCATCATTCATGAGTAAGACCCTACAAGCCATTCGCGGCATGAACGACATCCTGCCGACACAAGCACCGTTGTGGCAACATTTCGAGCAAATCGTTCGCGATTGGTTGCGCACTTATGGCTATCGCGAAATCCGTATGCCAATTGTCGAACCGACCAGTCTATTTAAGCGCGCCATTGGCGAAGTGACGGATATTGTCGAAAAGGAAATGTACACTTGGAGTGATGCGTTGAATGGGGAAAGCCTGACATTGCGGCCTGAAGGAACAGCCTCTTGTGTTCGAGCCGCGCTCGAACACAACTTGTTGTTCGGCAGTCCGCAGCGTTTATTTTATAGCGGTCAAATGTTCCGCCATGAACGCCCACAAAAAGGTCGCTACCGCCAATTTCATCAAGTAGGCATCGAGTCTCTGGGTTTTGCAGGCCCGGATATGGATGTAGAGCACATCTTGATGGGGGCACGCTTATGGAAACTATTGGGGATCAGTGACATTACCCTACAAATTAATACGCTCGGCACGAGCGAAGACCGCGCACGACATCGGACACGATTGATTCATTACCTCGAAGGCCACCAAGACCGACTCGATGAAGATGCAAAACGCAGATTACATAGCAATCCATTGCGTATTCTCGATAGTAAAAATACTGAGCTGCAAGATCTAATTACAGCAGCGCCAAAACTATTGGATGATTTGGATGAAACCTCGCTAAAACACTTTGAAGAGTTACAAGCTTTACTGCGGGTAGCGGGTATTAGTTACACGATAAATCCACGTTTGGTTCGCGGTTTGGATTACTACAACTTTACCGTCTTTGAGTGGGTAACTGATCAACTCGGCAGCCAAGGTACTGTGTGCGCAGGCGGGCGTTACGATGGCCTGGTTGAGCAGTTGGGAGGGAAATCAACGCCAGCCTGTGGCTTTGCGATGGGTGTGGAACGTTTGCTGGCACTGATGGAAGCACAAGACAGATTGCCCATTACGCCTACTTCGGATATCTATCTCGCGCATTTAGGGGATTTGGCCCAACATTTTGCCGTAACGGCAGCAGAACAGTTACGTGATGCTGGCTTACATATTGTTTTACATTGTGGCGGCGGCAGTTTTAAATCGCAAATGAAAAAGGCGGATGCCAGCGGTGCACGCTTTGCCATTATCATTGGCGAAGACGAAGTGAAAGCGGGTGTGGTCAGTTTAAAATCGTTACGGACGCAAGCCGAGCAAATCACATTACCCATCGCGCAAGTCGCGGAGGTTGTACGAAATTCAGTGAATTGAGGAGATTAACATGGCACTAGATTTAGAAGAACAAGAACAAATCGACGAACTAAAGGCTTGGTGGAAGCAGCATGGCCCAAAAGTGATGATCCTGCTAGCTGCGTTTGTTATCAGCGTTTCTGGCTGGAAGCTCTGGCAAAACTACCAAGTGCGCCAATCAAACGAAGCAGCCGTTTTGTTCGATGGGTTACGTAATGGACTATCGACCAATAATGTAAAAGCGATTCGTGGCGTTGCGGGGCAAATCATCGACAAGTATCCACGTACGCCTTATGCAATCGACGCTGCCATGTTTGTCGCAAAAACCAACTTTGAGTCAGGCGATTCAAAAAGTGCTAAGGCCCAATATCAATGGGTGATAGAACATGCAAAACAAGATCAATCCAAAGATTTAGCCAGAATGCGCTTAGCCGTTGTGTTGCTAGATGAGAAAAATTATACAGAAGCCACTAAACAGCTTGACGCTAAGCACGACGTTGCATTTGATCCCCTTTTCAACGATTTAAAAGGGGATATATTTGCGCTACAGGGTATGTCTAAAGAAGCGCGCATCGCCTACCAGGTCGCGATCTCTGGGCTTGCGAAAGACACTCCATTTAAACGCTTTATACAAATAAAAATCGATGCTTTGGGAGAACAAGGATGAGGCGTGCACTCGCATGCGTCCTGCTTATCACGCTAGCGGGCTGCCAGACCGTTGGCAATATGTGGGACGATTTATTCGGCAGCAGTGGAACAAAGCGTGCCCCGGAAGCGCTGGTTCAGTTTAATCCCAGCATTGATGTAAAAATACGCTCCAACGCCAACATTGGGAGCGCCGTCAATAGCATTTTTACACCTGCGTTGACTAAAGAGGGCGTATTTGCCGTTAGCAATGATGGAAAAATTGCGCATTTCGAAACGGATACGCTGCAAGAAAAATGGCGTATTGATGCCGGAAAAAAATTAACCGGCGGTGTCGGTGCGGCTGAAAATTTAGTCGTTGTAGGAACAGCAAAAGGAGAAGTCCTTGCCTTTGATTTTAACGGCAAAGCCTTGTGGCAAACGCGTGTTTCAAGTGAGGTTTTAAGTGCTCCGCAGATTGTTCAAGGATTAGCCATCGTACGCTCTGGTGATGGTCGCGTCTTCGCACTTTCGGCTAAAGATGGTTCCCGAAAATGGCTATATCAACGTCCCACGCCCGCCTTAACAGTGCGTAGCTTTGGTGGCGTTTTAATCGATAAAAATGCGCTGTTTGCCGGATTTAGCGGTGGCAAATTAATCGCATTAGAACTACAAACCGGGGGCTTAGGCTGGGAAGCATCAGTGGCTTTGCCGCGTGGCGTGTCTGAATTAGAACGCATTGCAGATGTAACGAGTACACCTGTAACGGATGGCCGTATCGTATGCGCAGTTGCATTTCAAGGTCGCGTGGCCTGCTTTGAGCCACAATCCGGAAACTTAATCTGGTCGCGGGACATTTCTAGTATCTCGGGCATGGCTATCGACGCAAAAAATGTCTATATATCCGATGTCAATGGCACGGTACATGCGCTCGATAAAAATACGGGGGCTTATATTTGGAAACAAGACAAGTTGGCTTATCGTGAACTCTCGGCACCGCTAGTCTATCGCGGATATGTGGTCGTAGCTGATTTACAGGGCTATGTACACTTCATGTCGCGGGATGATGGAGCATTTGTTGCGCGGATTTCAACCGATGGCTCGCCGATCAGGGCGCAGCCTGCACCTTTGAATGATGGCCTGCTGGTACAAACTAAGAAGGGCGGCTTGTTTGTATTGAATTTTTAAAGTTATCGATCAACCGCCACAAGAGATCGATATTGAATTAACGAACTACCGATAAATTCAAACGCACATTGGTATTACCCAATTTCGCTGTTACTGGTTTACTTTCGATGTCACCAGGTACAGCGGATGCTTGACCTGATTTTGAGATACGCGCTGTTACGATCACTTCTGCGTAATTAGACAATACGCGGGTCGGTATCATCGCACTCGCGTCATCCAAACTAAATTGTGCGGGCAAATCGGAAACGGTTAGCCGCTTAACAGCCAGCGGTGGATTAGTACCATCCGGTGCTCGAGCCACAATGAAAACGGTATCATTTGGCGCGGTTCGACTTTTAAGTTGCGCCTCCAGTGTAACAGTGCCTTTAATTGCCATCGTCGCTGGTGTTTTTGTTTTTACATCTGGTGCTGCAGACTTTTTCCCGGAGAGCAACGCTTCCGATTCGTGGATATTCTCCGCAGCAAGCTTCGCATCCATTGAACCTGCTTCAGCTACTGCTTGCATACGCTTCCAAAAAGTGATCGCAGCCTTGTAATCAGCACGATCAAACGCTTCTGTGCCAGCTAAAGATATAGTTTTTAAATGCTTTGGATCTGCGGAAAGTGCGCGCTGCACAATTTTTCTAGCGACAGCATCCCATTTACCGTCATTGGCCAACACATGTGCATTTGCCCAATCCGCCAGCATGGTTGCATCTGGCGGCACCAGTGTAGCGGCTTTGGCATAAGCTGCTGCAGCCTCTTTCGGTTGATTGATCTCATTGTAAGTCCGGGCAAGTAATAACCAGCCTTCACCATCCGCAGGGTTTTTCGCCATCTTATCGGCAAGACGCTTCACCATCACATTCAGATCACCGCCTACATTCATCGGTTTTTGTGGCGTTTCCGCAGTACTGCCGATTTGGGTATCGAGCAAGCCTACCGCCGGTAAACCGATTGGAGTTGGCTTAACGCTCGAGCGCCAAGTATAAATTCCAAGCGCAGAAATACTGATAACAAAGAATCCAACAAGCGCCAACAGCTTACCGTTCAATTTTGGTTTTGGTTGCAATAGGCGGCTATGCAGTAATGCTTGTTGTTGTGTAAATTCGTCTTCACTCATACTGCCGTTAGCACGCGCTAATAATAGTGCACGCAACTGACCGCTGACGTCATGTTGCCGATGCTCACGCATTGCTTTGACGCCAAAAAATAAACCAATAACTACCAGAACAACAATACTGAGTGTAGTAATTTCCATTGAAATTCCTAAAATAGGGGGTCGATAAAATAGCTAGGGGCGATTGCGTAAATAGCGTGTTGTGCGCGTGTTAGCGAAATTCCCAACGCACACCTGCAGAGAAGTAGTTGCGCGTTGTTTTATCTTTTTGCGTTGCGCTATCGGTCTTCGACACTTCTTGGCCAATTTCACCTTCGAGGAAAAGACTATCATGCCATTGGTAAGAAAGCCTCAAATTCGGTGACACACGCTCAAGAGTCGTACCAATATTATCTTTCTGGGTGTAATAACGCAGACTGCCATCGATACGCCATTGTTGTGCAATCGGAACGACATAGCCAATGGAATAGGATTGTCCGCTAATGGTCGGGGATTTGATAAAACTAGCGCTCGTAATCCCTACGGCATTTGTGAAAAAGAGATTATTGCGCGTGGCTTGAAAACTAAGCGCTTGATTCAATCCACTGGCTTGTTGAGAGGCAGTGTCGAATAGACAATTATCGACATTGTTAGGGTCAATGGTTCCGACGCAAGTCCCAATCACGCTAATGGGTATGCTGACTGATGAAACGGGTCTTGTGCTTGAAATTTCGGATAAGCGATAATCTGCCCCAACTTGCCAGTCAGTGGTTAGCGGATGCGTAAAACCAATGGAGAACGAGCTGGAAATGGCCGATAGTGCTTTAGCAATTTTGCGCGTCGTTTCAACTCCTTGAGCAGCAACTATCTGTTGCAACGAAGCACCGGGCACTGACACTAACGCAGTCGTTAGACTAAATGAGGGCGCTCGTCGACGGTCGTAAACAGCAAAGAAATTTGTGCCGCCATCGGTCAAATAGTTGCCTTGCAGCAAGGCAATATTTAATCCCTGGTATAAGACATCGTAATCAAGCGTGCCATAAGCATTAACATGGCCATTAAAATATCGGACTTCGGTACCTACGGCGCGTCGGTTATCGAGGCCATCCAGCGTTTGGTTTAGGGCATAAAGACTAACCCCAGGTATGCCATTTTCTTGCGGGAGAAAATCGACGCTAGCGCCATAAAAAGAGCGTTTGAAAGGGGAGTTAAATTCCACAGCGTCCCCATACACGGCGTTAAGTCGCCATTCGGGATTAAGATTGTAGCCAACTTGCGCTCCATCGAAACGTTCGAATACGCCAATTCCATTGGGGTTTTGTCGTCCAAAACGTACGTAGTAGCCGATATGTTTATCGTTATGATCAATGTAAGCCGAATACAGTCGATTGTAGTCACGACTCGAATTTAGCGCATCATTGTTGTTCGTTTCGCGCACGACGATTCTGGTATCCGAAAATGCATCCCGGCGCCTTGCATTCAAATTAATCGAAGTAATCAATGATTTTTGATCGACAATAGCTAATCGAGTTTGGTTAACCGTGTTATTTCCTTGAACCGTGGTCGTATCAATGAGTGAGCTACCCCCATAATAATTCGCGGATAGGTTGCCAAAAAAAGACCACTGCGCTGGGCCAGCTTCTTTCGGTAAAGTTTTTTTGCGTGCCCTAATTTGGTCTTTTGGTAATGTGGCTAAATGTTCACGAATTCTGGGAGCATCGACCCCATTGGGGAATAGTTTGAGATAGGTTTCATATTCAGCACGTGCCTTAGCTATTTCACCGTTGAGTTCACGCGCTTCACCAATCAATGCTTGTGCGGTTTGTGTTTGCGCATTCGGTGGAAAACCTAAGATTCGATTCAAGCGATTGATACTAACAGCAGCGTCTTTTTTAATTAACGCATTTTGCGCATCTTCCAGCAAAACCTTAGTAATCCTATCTATCTCTGCAGGAGACCGACTGGGCGTAGCAACCTGCGTGGCTGGTTCTATCGTTGAAGGTGTAGCTGAAGAAGCACCTGGCTGAGTTGGTTCAGGGGCGGCGGCAATTGGACTCGGCTCAATTATCGGTGCCCGATCCTTAATATTTGATGGTTGTGTTTCGGCAGGCTTAGCCAATATCGGCGGAACCTGTTTTTTAATAAGCGTAGGGGCTAACGATATAATGATGCTGCGACCATCATCACCCGGTCGGACGCTATATTTTGTCGATTGAGTAAATGTAACGACAAGCTGATTGTCGTTATTTGCATAGGATACGCTAACACCAGGGAGTGCATCACTGCGTTTTACGCGTAACGTTTCTTCAATAAAAGCTCGCTGTTCTGCAAGAGGCCTTGTATCCATAAAACGAAGTCGTATAAAAAGAACTTTGCCTTCGTTTAGCGGAGTATTTTTTTCAAAAAGCAGATTTTTATCAAAATGAATAACGAAATCATTACTGCTTTCGCTTTGAATGAGTTCGATTTGACTCAAATATTCAGCCTTCGAAATGGCAGCATACGTGAGCAACAAAATCAATAAGAGTAAGGTGTGAGTGCCTCTATATAAGCGCATGTTTTTTATTTTACTGCCATAAATGTTGGTATTGTCTTAAAAAGCGCAATTTCATTTTTATTCCAACAAATTATAGCGACTTAATTCCATTTCGAGTAAGCGCTTCCGAATTTCCCTAAGGGTTTATGGCAACCACTGGAAGAACAATCTTTTGTGCCAGCATTATTATGCCTTGAACGATTGATCTTAAACATATTCCCGAGATAAGGGGAGGTTGCATCATGGCAGGTAGCGCAAGAAGTCTGCATCGTTCCATGGTTCATTCTTTCAGAACCCCAATCTGACGTGCTTCTGTGGCATAGCGAACATTCATTGCCGGGGATTCCAGTTGGGAAAGTAGTTGGTATATGGTTACTCGGCTTGGTTAAAGCATTCACCGCAACATAGCTTCCATTATGGCAAATCGCACAATTTCCGGTGGTGATTGGCCCAGTTGTGCCGGAATGGCTCATCGTGGCAGGTGCAAATGCCGTAGTGTTTTTATGACAGGTGTCGCATTGCGCCGTAGTCGGAATGTGCGTGCTGTTCTTACCCTTAGCGGTAACACCATGGCAGCTAGAGCAACGACCGGCCACGGGTGGGGTGACGAGTGTGTGATTAAAGACAGCTCCGGCAAAGGTGGTGTAGTTTTTATGGCAAACATCGCACTGTGAGGTTGTCGATAGATGATCCGACGGTTTTGCTAGAGCATTTACTGCGATGTAAGCACCACTATGGCAAGTACTACAGTTATTCGGTGCTAAGGGGCCGTTAGTACCCGTGTGGCTCATCGTGGCAGGTGCAAATGCCGTAGTGTTTTTATGACAGGTGTCACACTGCGCCGTAGTTGGTATATGCGTACTCGGCTTACCTTTCGAGGTGACACCATGGCAGCTAGAGCAACGTCCGGCCACGGGTGGAGTCACCAGGGAATGATCAAAAG